>NZ_JRJZ01000091.1:0-14476 GCF_000800875.1 Cetobacterium sp. ZWU0022 | reverse complement strand
ATCTCGACCACCTCTGGTTCGCATTTCCTCAGCTTAACCTGTTAGGGATAACTCTCAGCCAACTTTACCGAGCTACCATTAAGTTTAGTTAGAACTTAATCACATATCGGAGTATTATGGGAAGCGTTTCAGGGCGTTACTCCCTCATTCCACCTCTCAGTCATATAGTTCTCCACCTTTTGTTTATCGCTAAACTCCAGGTGTGGCATAGCTTTTCACTATGCAACGTGTCGCACCATCTCTTTCGGCTGGGCTTTAGTTGCAGGTAAAACTCTAGTTCCCAATCCCGCTGCAGGTATAACTGCTTTAGTTATTTTTTTCATTTTTTACTCCTTATTTTTAACCCAACTTTTATCTTATCTAATATAAAATAAAAATTTTCATTTTTTAAGCTTAACGATAAATAAACAATATTAATACTTATGAAGGATACTATACATGAATATATAAAGCTTCTTATTCCTAATTTATTTAATATATATAAAGAAATGCCCATAGACATAATTGAAACAAGTAAATTATTAAACATTATTTTATAATATTTTAACTGGTTTTGCTTAAATCCATGTTTAAATGTTATATATGGCATAAACCAAAAACAACCTAAAAGATACGATATTAGCGTTCCTAATATTATCCCTATAATTCCATATCGAATCCCTAATGTTATCGAAATTATTAAATTTAAAACTGCCTCTACTATCACTACTTTTTTTGTGCCATCGAATATCCCAAACCCATTTCTAAAAAGCTCTATCGGTTCTCTAACTATACGAATATAAAAATTTATCATCAACACGTAAAAAATAAAGCTATTTAAAATCGAATCTTTTCCAACCCATATAATCAGAAATTGGTTCATATTTTTTATAATACTAAAAGTACTAACTGTAGCTACATAAAATGATAACCAAGTTAAAGTCTCCCATAATTTGTAAATATTTTTTTGTGAATTTTCAACTATATAATTTCCTACAGCAGAATTTAAACTCCAAAATGTTTTTGCTATAAAACTAGCTACTAAACTTGTTACTAATACATAATTTGAATATTTTCCTAATATAGACACACCAATTAAATTAGTTATTAAAATATCATCTGTTTTATAAGTTATAAATAATGAAAGTTTGTAAACAAATGTAGTATATGTGTTTTTTAATAACTCAGGATTTAAATTTAACAACTCTTTCAAAGTAAAATTCTTATAAATAGATGCATCAATTTTTTCATATCTTTTTTTTATAAAATTATTTGTATAAAAATAATTTATTATTGTAATAACTGTAGTGAAAATAATCCAGCTCAAAAAAGATTTTGTTTTAATTAAGATACAGATCTGAAATATTTTATTTATAAAATTAAATATTGTATTTATCTTGGCTAATTTATACCCTTTTTGATCCGCATTTATTAATATATCTCTATAGCATAAGAAATACGAACTGACTGTCATTAAAATATATACAAAAAAATATAAACCAATATTTTTTATATTATTATTATTTATTAATTTATCAATAAACAATAATAACGACATAGATATAAAAAATATTACACTTCCTATTATTTGATAAATTCTTTTAAATAAAGTTAAAATTTCGCTTATTTTGTTATTATTTTTTTCTGATAATGGCTTATATAAAGAATATGTAACTGCTTGACTTACTCCCAATTCTCCTAACGAAAGAAAGCCAACGACACTCGTTAAAAACACGTTCAACCCTATATATTCATACCCTAAATTACTAACCATAACTTTTCTTAAAAAAAATGTTAAAATTATATTAATTATAAAAGAAATTATATTACTACTTATATTTTTAATTGAAGTTACTGATCTCATATTTTTATTGTAGAAAAATATCCTATATATGCTAAGATATCTTTTATTCTTCCTCTCTTAATATTATATTTTAAAAGCTGTTTCCATCTTTTCTTAAAATATATTTTTACCAATTCTTCATTATTTATTCCAAATTTTGAAAGGTTTAATAATCCTCGTGGAATCTCTTCTAAGAAAATGATATTACTCTGATTGCTCCATGAAGTGTCTCCCCACCTATTATGAATCATAATATCTGTTATCAATCCAACTTTATCATACTTCCCTGATAATATAGAATAAAATAGTGGATCCGAAAGTCTTCCGTGACATAACTCTCTACTTATTCCTTGCAATATTTCTTTCTTATAAACACAAGCAGTTATAAACATTAATGAGGTCTCAGAATATCTAAATATTTGTTCTACTATATTTGATTTATTTATATTTTCTGGAATAGCCTGTTTCATTACAACATTATCTAAAGTATCTATATATGCATCATGATTTATAAATATAAAATCATTTTGCTTTAATTCAATATAAACTTTTTCTAAAATTCCTTCCTCTAATTCATCATCGTCTCCTACAAACCAAATATATTCTCCTGAAGATAGTTCTAATAACTTTCTTAAATTTCCAATTAATCCAAGATTTTTGGAATTATAATTTAACTTTATATCTTTCATATCTTTTAAAGATTCAGACAATTTCATTTCATGATTTTTATCTGAATTATTATCACTAACTAAAATCTCTATTTGATCTTTATAATCACTTTCAACAAATTCTTTGTATATCTGTTGAATTTGAGCTATAACTTTTTCAGAACGATTATAGGTAGGCATACATATTGATAATTTAATTTTATTCATTCTTTTACTTCCCTTCAGAATTTTTCTAATCCTTTTTCTAATTTAATTTTATTTTTAAAGTTTGGTAATATTTCATATTTATCCCAAGGTATCATGACTTCTCTTTTACGATATTCTCTTCCACCCCAGTTTATATTTAATTTTTTTCCACTAAGATTTTCAAATAGCTCTATTACCTCTTTCAATGAATATCTATCTCCTGAAGCTACAGCATAGTTCTTATATTTTAAATCAGGATTCTCTATTAGATTTTTATAAGCTACTAGATATGCTTCAACTATGTCATCTACATGAACTAAATCTAAAATTTGTTCTCCTGGTGACATATTTAACTCTGTTCCTTCATCTGCAAATTTATTAAGTAAATTTATTAACTTTGGTCTCTTATCTTTTTCACCATAAGTATCAAATAGCTTTAATGTAATACATCTCAGCTCTTCTGCTTCAGTATAATACCTTATCAAATTTTGAAAAGCTTCTTTTGTAGCCGCATATAAATCAACTGGATTGTATTCTTCATTATTATAATGTTGCCAATATGTTCCTGTATTTACCAACAACTTTGTTTTTGAATACTTTATAGCTTCTAAAACTTCAGTTCCAAAAACTATATTTCCTTGTAATATTTTATGAATATCATTAGGTGTATGCTCTGTTATTATTGTTGAAGCTAAATGAAAAACAACATCAACTTCTATACTTTTTATATATTCCATAAGCTCATTAAAATTATCCTCATACTCATAAATATCCATCTTATTTTTTATATCTAGAACATTATCATAACCGAACTCTTTTTTAGTTATTAAAAATACCTTCCATCCTTCGTTTAGTAATCTTCTACACAAGTTAGAGCCTATAAATCCTGTTCCTCCTGTTACTAAAGCTTTTTTCATTACTTCTCACCATAATTACAAAATTTTTCTATTTGCTCTAGACATAAGTTATATACATCTTCATTTTTATATCTTTTATACCACTCTGTTGTTAGTTCTATACTATTCTCTATTGTTAAAGTTGGTTTCCAATCTAACTCGAATCTAGCTTTAGTTATATCTAACAATAATAATTTAGCTTCATGTAAAGCATTTGGATTAGATGAATCTTTTAACTCTCCACTTCCATAGAATTTTGTTACCATAGTTGCTACATCCCAAACAGGTACTATCGCATCAAGAGTTGGTCCAAAATTATATCCTTCACAATATTGCCCTGGATTTTCTATCATCTTTTGTCCTACTAATAAGTATCCACTAAGTGGTTCTAATACATGTTCCCAAGGTCTAACTGCCATTGGCATTCTTATATCTATTACTCTATTTTCTTCAAGAGCTCTAATACAATCAGGGATTATTCTATCCTTTGCCCAGTCTCCTCCTCCAATAACATTTCCAGCTCTTACAGAAGCAATACTTTTCCCATGTTTTTCAAAATCTTTCGGATTAAAGAAAGATCTTCTCCATGAACTTATAGCTATCTCAGCAGCACCTTTTGAAGATGAATATGGATCATATCCTCCCATAGGTTCATTCTCTCTATAACCCCAGATTTGCTCTTTATTTTCATAACATTTATCTGTTGTGATAAGAATACCTATTTTAGTTGCATCTGTTTTTCTTATCTCTTCCATAATATTAATGGTTCCCATTACGTTAACTTCATACGTCTCTACAGGGATATCATAAGATAACCTAACCAGTGGCTGAGCAGCTAAATGAAATACAATCTCTGGCTTATATTTTGAGAAAACTTCTGCTAATTTTTCCTTATCTCTTATATCTCCTCTTATATCAACTATCTTTTCTGATAAGTTAGATAATACAAAATTATCTTTCTCTGTATATGGATCTAAAGAATATCCAATAACCTCTGCTCCTAGCTCTTTTAACCAGATAGATAACCAAGAACCCTTAAATCCTGTATGACCTGTTACTAAAACTCTTTTACCTTTATAAACATTATTAAAGTTTTTTATCATCATTCTCTCCCTTAAAAATATAGGGTAGCTTTCGCTACCCTCTTACCATTTCTTCCAAGGTGCTACACCTGAATCCCACATCTCATTTAATTCTACATTATCTCTCAATGTATCCATTGGCTTCCAGAATCCTTCATGTTTAAATGAATTCATCTTTCCATCTTTTGCTAAGTTTTCAAGTGGAGCTTTTTCAAATATAGTGCTATCTCCAGTTGTAATATAGTTGAATACTTCAGGCTCACAGATGAAATATCCTGCGTTTATCCACATTCCATCTCCTGCTGGCTTTTCAGTAAATGCATTAACCATTCCTGTATTATCAATCTCTAGTGCACCAAACTTTCCATTTGGCTTATATGCTGTTACAGTCAGAGCTTTTCCACTAGCTTTATGAGCTTCAATAGATTTAGTTATATCTATATCTGATACTCCATCTCCATATGTTAATAGGAACGGTTCATTTCCTATATATTTTTGAATTCTCTTTACTCTTCCACCAGTCATAGTGTTTAATCCAGTATCTACAAGAGTAACTTTCCAAGGCTCAGCGTTACACTCATGAATCTCTATACTGTTGTTAGCTAAATCTATTGTCACATCAGAGTTATGCATAAAGTAGTTTGCAAACCACTCTTTTATAACATAAGCTTTATATCCACAACAGATAACAAATTCATTTATCCCATGCAATGAATAAGTTTTCATTATGTGCCAAAGAATAGGTTTTCCTCCGATCTCTACCATAGGTTTTGGTATTAAGTTTGTAGCTTCACTAAGTCTTGTTCCAAATCCACCCGCTAAAATTACAGCTTTCATTCTTCTCCCCCTATTATCCTAATACATACTCTCTTACTTTTTCTATCATAAAGTCTAACATCTCATTTGTCATTCCTGGGTATACTCCAATCCAAATAGTGTTATTCATTATAAAATCTGTGTTTTTCAAATCTCCCACAGTTCTAAATCCTTCACCAGTAGCTCTCATCTCATCAAACGCTGGATGCTTTATTAAGTTTCCTGCAAATAGGTTTCTTGTTTGAATTTTGTTAGCTTCTAAATGTTTTGCTAACTCAACTCTAGATTTTCCTGATGACTCTTTAACAGAGATTAAGAATCCAAACCAGCTTGGGTTACTATCCTTCTCTTTTTCTGGTAAAACAATTTTATCAGAAAGATCTTTTAATCCACTATATAATCTTTCCCAGTTATTTCTTCTAGCTTCAACTATAGCTGGTAACTTTTCTAATTGAGCACATCCGATAGCAGCTTGCATATCTGTAACTTTTAAATTATATCCAAAGTGTGAGTAAACATACTTGTGGTCATATCCAAGTGGAAGCTCTCCAAATTGCTTTGTAAATCTATATTGACAAGTATCATCTTTTCCACTGTCACACCAGCAATCTCTTCCCCAATCTCTGAAAGAGTTAACTAATCTAGCTAATTTAGAGTTATTTGTATAAACAGCTCCTCCCTCTCCCATAGTCATATGGTGAGGTGGGTAGAAACTTGAAGTTCCTAAATCTCCAATAGTTCCTGTTTTTTTCCATTCTCCATCTAGAAAATACTCAGATCCTAGAGCATCACAGTTATCCTCTATTAACCATAAATTATTTCTATCACAGAAATCTCTTACCTCTTTTAAGTTAAATGGATTTCCAAGAGTGTGAGCTACCATAACAGCTTTTGTCTTTTCTGATAAAGCCTTTTCTAACTCTTTTACATCTATGTTGTATGAAGGAATATCTACATCTACAAATACAGGAATTGCTCCATATTGAATAACAGGAGTTACTGTTGTAGGGAATCCTGCTGCTACAGTTATAACTTCATCTCCTCTATTGATTCTTCTATCTCCTAATGTTGGAGATGTTAATGCCATAAAAGCTAATAAATTTGCTGACGATCCCGAGTTAACTAAAGAACAAAACTTTGTTCCTAAATACTCTGCTAATCCCTTCTCAAACTTCTTAGCCCAAGGACCTGTTGTAAGCCAGAAATCTAATGATGAATCCGTAAGATTTACCATCTCTTTCTCATCAAAGAATCTTCCACCATAATTTACATATGTTTCACCAGGTACAAACTCTTTTTTATCTCCAAACTTTAATTCATATAACTCTTTAGTTTTTTCTAAAATTTCTTGTTTTAATATATCTATTCTTGTCATATTTTTATTTTTAGATTAAATAATCTAAAACCTCCCTAGTTATTTTATATATCTATTATTTCAATTTTTTTATAATTAAATTTTGTACTTAACATTAATATAATTTTTATCCAAATTTTAATTGAATATTTTTTTTGTTTTTTTAAAATTTCTCTAATAAGATTTTTATTTATATATTTTTCATTTCTATAAATATACCAAAGAGTATTTATCAAATAGCCATGTAATCCTTCCACATTCCATTCTCTATTATAATTTAAAATTTCATTTGCTATATAAATTTTATGTTGATAATTTTTTAACTTAAGAGTTGACATTATACTACCTTGCCTTTGTCTATACATATAGAATTTAACATCAAAGTATTTAACTTTTTTTGCCTTGGCAAGAGCTTGAATAAAAAATAAAGTATCTTCATGTAATAGTTTTTCTTTAAATTTTAAATTATTTTTTATCAAAAATTCTCTATTAAATATATCATCCCATACCTCTTCTCTAAAGGAATTAAATCTAATACATTTCTCTAAATATTCTTTTCCTGTTACTATTTCCATTTTTTTTATTTGTTCGTCTACTCTTCTTCCTTGAAAAATCTGATTATTTTCAAATTTTAAATAGTCTCCTACTATAATGTCCAAATTTTGATTTTTAACCTTTTCAAATAATTGTTCATATTTTTGAGTATCTATATAGTCGTCACTATCTATAAAAGAAATATATTCTCCTTTAGCTCTTTCTAACCCTGAATTACGTGCTCCAGATAATCCTTTGTTTTTTTGATTTATTACTATTGTTTCTTCAGGATACAACTCTTTATATTTCTCTATAATAATTTTTGAGTTATCTGGCGATTCATCATTTACTAAAATTATTTCCTTTTTTATATTCAATTTATATATTGATTTTAAACACTCTTCCAAATACTCTTCAACATTGTATATTGGAACAATAATTGATAAATCTATCTTCATACTTTTTCCTTTCTATGAGCTTAATTCTATAACTTTTACTCATTATATTTTGCTACTATTTTTTTTATATCTTGAGCACTATCTTTATGTGAAATTAAAATATTATCTCTATTTTTTACTACAATTAAATTTTTAACTCCTAGCAATGAGATAGTTCCACTATCACAAATAACTATATTATTATTAGCCTCATGTATTATAGCTTTTGTATTTCTTATTATGTTGCCATCTTTATCTGCTTCAAAAACTTCTGATAATGCTGTAAAACTACCTATATCATTCCATCCTATAGAAACTGGAATAACTTTTATATTTTTGGAATACTCCATTATCCCAAAATCAATTGAAATTTTTTCAAACTCTTCAAAATAAGGTTTTGCAACTTTACTTAATTCTCTTCCTGAAATATCATTCGTAATCTTTTTTCTTATTTTATTGAAAATTTCTGTATGTTCAGGCATAAGAACTTCGAAATTTTTAAATATTGTTTCAGTTGTAAAAATAAACATTCCTGAATTCCATAAATATTTTCCAGAAGATACATACTGCTCTGCTATTTCTTTATTTGGCTTTTCACGAAATCTTCTAACTTTGTATATTTCATTTAATTTTAAACTTTCATTATTATTAACTTCAATATACCCATAACCTGTTTCTGGTTTATCTGGTTTTATACCTAAAGTTACAATACTCGAATTTTCTTTTGCTTCATTTGCTCCTTTTAAAATAACTTCTCTAAAAGTTACATCGTCTTTTATTAAATGATCCGATGCTAATACAATCACTTCTATCTTTTCATCTAAATATTTAAACCTTTCCTGTATAACTATGGATGTATAACCTATGGCAGCAGCTGTATCTTTAAAAGCTGGTTCAATTATAACATTTTGCTCTGGTATATCTGATAACTCTTTCTTTATCTCTTCAGCCTGTAAAATATTAGTTGCTATAAATATTTTATCCGCTGGTATTATTGGTAAAACTCTATCTACAGTCTCTCTAATCATAGACTTATCTGAAAAAAGAGACAATAATTGTTTTGGTTTTGTTGGCGTTGATAATGGCCAAAATCTCTCACCACTACCTCCTGCCATTATAAGTGCTGTTAGCATTTCATAACTCTCCATTCTATAAAAAAATTAATTAAAAAAATTTAGCCTATTAATATTCTACTTCTCCCAGCTTCATTGCTTTTTTATTCAAATTATCTCCTCCTCTATTAACTTAAACTAATATTTTCTACAGAATATTTCATTATTATTTTTTGATACTCTTCATAATTCACTTCACTATTTGGCTCTTTAGAAATTTTTAAAATTCTACTTTTAATTTCTTCCAAATCATTACATAAAAAAGCTATATTTTTAGTCTTAATAAAAACTTCATTAAAATACTCATTATTTATTCCTATGATTTTTTTATATCTAAAAACAGCATCAAAAATAGCCCCACTAGCGACTAAAGAATAATTATCTTTTGGATAAAAATATAGTATATAATCCAAATCATTAACATATTCATTAAATCTATTTTCTGATAACATTTGAGTTCTTGATGGAATATTAACTTTACTTTCTGTTGGAATAATATTTTCAGTTATTTTTCCAATATGATATAATTCTATATTCGAAATTTGTTCTCGCTTTAAAAAAGCTTCTAATTCAAATAGATAATGACTATTTTTTTCTTTTGCTCCAACTCCAACTGTTCCCATTTTTATCTTTTCTTCAGACTTCTTTTTAATTTTTTTAGTTTTAAGAGAATACGGATGATTAATTGATTTTACTTTTCCTCTAAGCTCAGGCATTATTTTTAAAAGGTTTTTTTGAATACATTCTCCTAAAACTATGTATGATTTTCCATTATTAAATATTTTCAAAACCTTTCTTAAATAGGTGTTCAATTTAAAAATATTAAATTCTAATTTGATATTTTTTAAGTATCCATGCATTATGTATTCTACTTTATAATTTCTAAATAAAATTTTTGTGAAAATTATTATCTCAGGAAAAGCTGTTGTCACATATATTTTTTTTATTTTATTATTCTTTGCGACTTTAAAGCAAAACCAACAATTTTTAAAATCATTTAACAAATTTCTTATTCTATAAAATTTATTTTTTACAATTTTATTTACCTCAATTTTATAATAATCAACATCCACTATTTCTTTTTTTAATTTTTCCACTTGAAGAGATTCTCCAACATATAATACAATATTATCTTTTTGTACTATTTTTAAAAAATTTTTATTAAACTCCAAATGTTCCACATCTTTGGCCCAAGGATCAAATATTAATACCATTCATTCTTGTATGATATAAATAAAACTTTATACCATATCCTCCTTTTTTTATTTTATTTTGTAAACTGATGTATAATTGTATTAAACACTATAGACTTTTTTTCTTCCCATAGAATAAACTATTAGCAAGGAGTGTATTACTGTTTTATTCCAATTATTTATTGGTTGGATAAGTTCTCAAACTTTCATCTCACACAAGATTAAGAGAATAAATATCACAGTTCTATATTATTAAATCGAGGTAAGATCATTATTATTTGTATAGGTATTGATATTTCAAAGAAAAACATTTTACTTCTGTCATGGATTCTGACAGAGAAGTTCTTATAGAAGCGTTCTCATTCAATAATGATCAAGTTGAAGTCTCTTCACTTTTATCCAAAATATCTTCTTTTAAAAAGAAAGATATAGTTATTGGACTAAAATCAACCACTTTATTATGAAAAAAATCTTATATTCTTTCTATTTTCTTTGGGGTACAAAGTAGGAGTAATCAATCCTTTACAAATATTAATAGACAAAGTCGCTACTTACTTGATAATCAAAGCTGTAAGCATATCGCGTGACATTACAAATTTAGAACTGAAATCTTATTGTATATTCAGCTAATGGCTTATCTTGATCAATTGTTTACGAAGTTTCAATATTTTTTTAATTTTGAATTCATCTCAAAGTTTGCTACATTTTATTAAAAGAGTCTACTACTCCTAAAACTTTTCAGAAGTTCACCTTATATCGCTATTTTCTAAAGCTTCAAAAGACCATTTTGGTAAGGGTAGTAATAAAACTCTCTATGAGTATTGAAAACAAAGCCCTATCTACTCAAGTAATTCATGCTATCAAGAAAATCGAATTATATAGTAAACAATTTGTAGAAGTTGAAAAAATATCAAGAAATCAGTGGAGACTATTAACAATATCCCAGAAGCAGAAACTTTTAATGATGCTATGATTATCGCTGAAATTGAAAATGTTACTGTTTTTCTTATTTTTTATAAACTACTAGTGTATTATGGGCTTAATCCTTCTGTCAATCAGGCAACTTTATAGCTAAGAAAACTCGAATGTCAAAACGAGGCTCAAAAACACCGAGATATACCTTAATTAATATAGTTTTTAAATTGTTTAGCACAAATACAGAGTTTAAGCACAACTTAAAAAAGTAAAAAAATTTATGTGATAGGATATTTTTTTAGCTCGCACTATTTACTCTAAAATTATTTATGATTTATATGAATTACCTACTTAACAATTTACAGTTGCTCCCCTTTTATATTTTTTAGTATTTCTAGATATATTTTTTTTGAAGTTCTCCCATCTCCGTAAGGATTGTTAGCTTTCGACATCTCGATATATAAATCCCCTTCTAAAACCTTCATATATTTATAAACTTCTTCTGAAGATGTACCTATAAGTTTAGCCGTGCCTGCTTCTATAGCTTCAGGTCTTTCTGTGGTATTTCTCAACACTAAAGTAGGTTTTCCTAAACTAGGAGCTTCCTCTTGAACTCCACCAGAATCTGTCATTATATAGTGTGCTCCATCCATAATGCTTATAAATTCTAAATATTCTAACGGATCTATTAGAATTTTTCTACCAAATCCTTCTAATTCTTCTCTTATTACTTCTCTCACCAATGGATTCATATGCATTGGAAAAACTAAGTATAGTTCTTTATTTTCTTCTAAATATCTTCTTACTCCTTTCAATGTATCTCTCATCGGATTACCCCAATTTTCTCTTCTATGCATTGTCATAAGTATATATTTTTTATCTATTAAACCATACTTTTCTTTTATAAAATCTAAGTCTGCACTTCTGTTTTCTTTCACCCAATAAAGAGCATCGATAACTGTATTTCCAACTTTTTGAATATTATCATTTTTATATCCTTCAGCTAATAGATTATTAACATTTACATCTGTCGGAGCAAAATGAACTTTTGCTATATTTCCTATTAGTTTTCTATTAGCCTCTTCTGGGAATGGAGAGTAAATATCTCCTGTTCTAAGGCCTGCTTCTATATGCCCTACTGGTATCTTATTATAAAATCCTACGAGGGCACCTACAAAAGCTGATGTGGTATCTCCTTGAACTAAAATAAAATCTAATTTTTCTTCTTTTACAATTTCTTCAACTTTTTGAATTAATCTACTTGTTAACTCTGATAATCCTTGGCCTTCTTTCATTATATTCAATTCATAGTCAGGTTGTATTTCAAATAAATTCAACACTTGATATAACATCTCTCTATGTTGACCTGTTGAAATAACTTTAACATCAACTTTTGATTTCTTTAATTCATGATAGACAGGAGCCATTTTTATAGCTTCTGGTCTCGTTCCAAATATTAACCCTATTTTCATTTTATATTTGTATGGCAAATTTTCTACCTCTGCCTATACTTTCCTCCTATCTTAATAAATAAAATTTATGATGCTAGAATAAATATTCTTTGTAAAATTTTTTTTACTTAATTTTATCATTTTTATCACCTAAGAACCTTCTCCTTAAATTCTTCTATTTCATTGCTTTTTAAATCTCTAGATTCAAAATTTATTCACTTCTTTAATCTCAAGAAAAATATAACTTATTATTCTCTTAAGTCAAAAGAAATTATGAGAAAAATTCTAAAATCTATATAATATGTTCATTTAATTCTAAAAAAAAGTGAACTTATTAAAATAAAGCAAAGGGTTTTGAAGAAACTAAAAAGTCTTTATTTAAATACATACATAGTAGTTTATTTATCTACTAGCTGATTACCAAAATAGGCTACATAATTTATAAAGACTTAGCTTATCATCATAATCTATTACATCAATTTAACTATCCTAATCAAACTCTACTCTAATTTATTAAAAATAATGCTTTTATACACATATTCTCTTGTAGGCTTATAAAATATTTTTTTCAATAAAATCAATAAGCACAATATCAAAAACATCATCTTTAAAACTTTTAATAATTTATTAGTTTCTAAATTTTCCATTAAATATTGTAAAGGAAAGATCTGAAATAAAATTAAATACTCCATAAGTCTATTTAATATTGGAGATTCATTTATTATTAAAGATACCCCATAAATTAAAACTCCCATATTTAAAAAGTATTCTTTCTCTACATTTGTCTGATTCTTTTTTTCTATTAATGAAAGTATATATGCCATCAACATTATAATTGAAATAACTCCAGAGCCATCTGAAGGTGAATAGGCCATACTTGATTCTAAATAATATTTATAGTAAAAATTTATATTTGATTCTAAAATAAATTTAATTATTATTTTGATTATTTTTATTTTATATAATAAAAAACAAATAAATAAATAAATTATCATTCTATTTTTTCTTAAACATTTTAATTTTGCAATCGCATAAAAAATAATTATTAATAGACCACCAATAAAAAAACTAGAGTGAAACATTGCTGCTATAAATAAATATAAAATAGATGTTATCTTTATTTTTTTTAATGTTATATAATTCAAAAATATGTTTGCAAAACATAAAGAAGATATAGTTGATCTAATTGTATTAAATAAAGAAAATAAAAAATATGTTGTTGTTATTAGTATAAATAAATAAATTTCTATTTTTTCAATATATTTATTCCTATACAACTTCATTAAAAAATTATATAATAATACAGTCTGAATAAAAGAGCTGGTTATAAAAAATATTATTTCTTTATTCGTTATTACTTTTAAAAAGTTTATATAAAATAAAAATCCATTTCCCCTAATTGAATTAAACTCCTGCTCTCCTTTAAATATTTCAATATAGCTAAAATAATCATATCCTACTCCAAATTGAAATGCTAATAAAAAATATAAAATTCCCAAAGAAAAAAATACGCCTATTTTCTTTTCTCTTTTATCTAAAATCTTAATAAAAAACATACTTATAAGTAAATAAACTATATAAACCATAAAATCCTTTCCAATAAATAATATAACACTTCCTGATTTTTACTAATATACATTTCTGTGAATAATTTAAATTTTAACTTTCATAAATTTTTACTGCTTTTCTAATCTTCTTCTAAAAAATATATTGTAATCCAAATATAATTTAATTAAAAATAGAAATAAATCTTGTAAATCAAACCTTAAAACAAGTAATTTTATATCTAAATGAAGCTCTTGGAATAAAGAGTAAAAAACTATGACTAATTTAATCACACTCCTAAAGAAATATGTCCTTAATATAATAAATCTATAGCAATAGGTAAGGGGTTGAAATTATCTTCGCCTTTTTCCTTGCTCTATACCGTACATGCGACTTTCACCGCATACGGCGTTCCATCATAATTTTAAATTTTATTTATATTTAGAAAGTGTTTTTAATATTCTT
>NZ_JRJZ01000164.1:0-639 GCF_000800875.1 Cetobacterium sp. ZWU0022 | reverse complement strand
AGCTTCCAGGTAATAATCCTGGAAGCTCATTTAAAACTTATAGAGGTGATTTAATGTTAGTCTTGAAAATATTCGGAATTTTTTTAGTTGTATGTCTTATATTTAATGGTATCTCTGAACTTAATAAATCATGTAAAGAAAAATTTAATCGCTCTTTTATTTCAGCAGAAGTAATTGGATTTCAATTAGTTGTTGGAACTCTCATTTTTGTAGGCAAATCATGGTACAAATCAGCTTTAACAAATAATGGAGATATTTTAAATGGACAACTTTTAATAGGATTAGGAATTATTTCAGGAATAGGGTATATCATTCATCTTTATAAAACAACTAATTTCGTATATGGTACTGTTGGAATGATTATAATTTTAATATTCTTAGCTTTATATATATATGTTGGCATTTATTTTGTTATATTCTATATTTTTGCTTCAATAGTAACTTCAATAGCTGCTAAACCAACTCGAATTATCAAATAAAATACTAGGAGAAAAAATGGAAAAACTATTATTACTTTTAATTGGAATAATAATTGTACTTGCTTTATATAAAATTAAATACCACTATTCTTTAAGAAATAAATATTTAAAAGGTATTTCAAAAGAAGACACAAAAACAACAACACAAGCAGATAAAAAA
>NZ_JRJZ01000133.1:0-714 GCF_000800875.1 Cetobacterium sp. ZWU0022 | reverse complement strand
ATCCCTAACAGGTTAAGCTGAGGAAATGCGAACCAGAGGTGGTCGAGATAATGATAGGTCGGGGGTCAAATCCATATGGTAAGAATGCACTTATGTGCTGACAAAGTTTCGAATGTACGGCTCTAAAAATTGATATGACAGAAATGTTGTAACCGCAAAAATGTGGGGTAAGTGGCGATTAGTAAAACTCGTTGATATGAAACTCGCTATACTGTTAAAGGCAGTATCCAGCTTACAGGGCTATAGAAACTACCTAAGTAGATTTAATGATAGAAAATATGGAACGTGGAAAGCAAGACACAACAAAAAAAAACCTAGTTAGAGGGTTGGTGAATATAAGTTAAGGATTTAACGAAATTTCTTTAGTCTTGTGAGAGTAGGGGAACAGTACTGATGAAACCATGATAATAAGTGGTGGAGGGATAGCCCCAAGTCAATAATTTTAAAATTGTTTTAATCTAGAATTAATAGATGAATGGTCGTAAACCAAGAAAATAAAGTTTCCTAATTCTTAGGAAGAGGGAGGCGTACAATCTATGAGTTTAATAGACTGCGTAATTGACGAATCAAATATTTACAGAGCGATTCACACGCTGAAAAGCAACAAGGGAAGTAAAACTCCAGGAGTGAATGGCGAAACCATAAGCGATATACTAAAAATTGAAGATGAAATAGTAAAACGAATTAAATATGATTTAAAGGGCAGATACACAC
>NZ_JRJZ01000171.1:0-9613 GCF_000800875.1 Cetobacterium sp. ZWU0022 | reverse complement strand
GTTAAGTGTTGCTTTTTTAAGTTGCATTTCTGCTGTCTTTTTATATTACCATAAACAGCCACTTTAATGCTTATGATAAAAAAGCACAAGGAACAGAGGTTCTATATGCTCATACATCATCAAAAGGAAGAAAATTAGCTTCAGTAGCTCAAGACATTTTAACTAAGCATTTAGGACTACCAGATAGAGGAATAAAACCAACTAAACCAGAAAATAGAGGAGGTTCAATTCTTAATAAAACTAAACCAGTAGCAATACTAATAGAACCATTCTTTTTAGATAATATTAAGAATAAAGATTATCTAGAGAAATCTATTGAAAAAGTTTCAAATGCAATAATTGAGATATTAGAGTATGTAGATAAAAATGAGCTTTGAGAGGTCATATGAAAATAGAAAAATTAAAACTAAGTGAAATAACACCATATATAAATAATGCTAAAGAGCATCCTCAAGAACAGATAGACCAAATAAAAGGGAGTATAAAAGAATTTGGTTTTAATGACCCAATAGCAGTAGATGAAAACAATGTGATTATAGAAGGTCATGGAAGATATATTGCACTCCAGCAATTAGGAGTTGAAGAAGTAGAGGTAATAAGATTAGATCACTTAAGTGAGGTACAGAAAAAACAATATATAATAGCTCACAATAAATTAACTATGAATACTGGCTTTAATTTAGAAAAGTTAAAGCTGGAGTTAAAAGAGATAGAAATTAATGAAAAAGATTTATCTTTAACTGGTTTTGAAATAGAAGAACTAAAAGATTTAAATATTGGAAGTTTAGAAGTTGAAATTGATGAGTTTAAAGAAGATGAACCACCAGAAGTAGATTTAGAAAAAGAACCATACAGTAAACTTGGAGATTTATATATGTTAGGAAGTCATAGATTACTTTGTGGAGATAGTACAAAAGTTGAAGATGTAACAAAGGTAATGCTAACAGATAAAGCTGATTTAGTATTTACAGACCCACCTTGGAATGTAAATTATGGAGGAGTAAAAGAGGATAATCCTCAAGGATATAAGCAAAGAACAATACTAAATGATTTTATGCCTACAGAGGACTTTAAGAAATTTATGTTTGATGTATTTTCAAGAATGGCTGAGTTCTCAAAGAAAGGTTGTCCAACTTATGTTGTTATGTCAGCACAAGAGTGGGGGAACATGATGTTAACTTTAGCTCAGAATAATTATCATTGGTCATCAACAATTATTTGGAATAAAGATTCCTTAGTTCTTTCAAGGAAAGATTATCATACAAAATATGAACCTATCTGGTATGGATGGTTAGAAGGAGCACCAAGACTTCATCCGTTGGAAGATAGAAAACAATGTGATGTTTGGGATATTCCAAGACCTAAAAAATCAGAGCTTCATCCTACAACTAAACCAGTAGAAATTCCTGGAAGAGCAATTATGAATAGTTCTAAAAGAGGAGATGTAGTTTTAGATTTATTTGGAGGTTCAGGGTCAACTATGATGGCTTGTGATCAGTTAGAAAGAAAAAATAGATCATTGGAGTTAGACCCAAGATATGTAGATGTAATCGTAAAAAGATATATAAACTTAGGAAAAGAAGACGTGATTTTAATAAGAGATGGGAAAGAGATTTCTTATTCTGAGATTATTAGTAACCTATAAAAAATAGGTTGCTGATTAAAGTGTATCAAGTAGTTGGTGCATTTTAGTTAGTAACAAAATATGGATGAACCAATGTGTAAACTACAGGAAGGTTCGGGAAAGGGGTTGGCAGAATGGAGGTATATAAATGTGAATTTAGATGCCAGTAAGATATTTAGAATAGGTATAGATTGGTTAACACTATATAACTTTGAAATTAGTTATAACAGCAATCTTTATATAACAGAACAAGTAACAGAGGAGTATTACCAAGAAAAATTTTGTTTAGATGAGCCAAGTTACACTTTAGATAGTACTACAAGGTTATATAGCAGTGGGAAGGAAACACATTTTAAAAACTTGAGATTTAATCCAAATAAAATTTTAAATGGCCATAATATTTATAACTCAAGGGAGATAGAGCTGAAATCAGCTCTTTTAATACTAATTAAAGAACTTTCTGAGAAAGGCATAGAGATAAATTTAGCTGAAGCGAAAATTAAAGATGTTGAGATAAATTTGAATTTTAATAAATCTTTTTTAGAAGTTGAAGAAGCTTTTAAACTATTATTCATATCAGTGCCACACTTTAAAAAGATAAGTAGATGCACTAGAAATAAAAGCTATAGATTGATGTTTCAAGATGAAACTCTTCTAGGAAATTACGGTTCTACTTTGGTTACTGTTTATGACAAAACAGAAGAATCTAAAAAACTAGATTTAGAATTAGATATAACAAGATTAGAGTGGAAGTTTCTAAATAGAACTTTTTCATATTATGCAAATAAAAATGAAAAGGATAATAGTCTAAATTCTATTTTAAACAGCTTTGAGCTTATAGATGGAATCTTTATAGAGAATACTAAGAGGAAGCTCTTAGAAGAGGGAATAAGACATTTAGAAAATGTTATAAAGACTAATTTAGAAAAAGAGTTCCTAGCTTTTAAAAAAGCTAATAGATTTGGAAAAGAATTGGGTAAAAAAGAGAAAAGAGGAGTTTATAGATATTTAGAAGAATCATGCTGGATATTTGATTATACTCTTTTAATAGAGCTTGTTGATAAACATGACAAAGCACATAAAACTAGAGAGACAAAAACAATATTGAAGAACTATTCCAATCGTAATAATTTAGAAAAATTAAATTATTTGATGGAATTTATTTTTAACCACTAATTTCAAATAGTGGTTAAACTTTCGAGGCTTAAAAATAGGCTGAAACACTTTATAAATAGATAGGTTATAAATGATATTACTTAGAGAAATCAGAGCGATTTTTCCTTATTAACTAATAGCCGTTATAAATGACATTTTTATTACTTAATTTATTCTTTGAATAGGAGGTGTGTCATAGTGATAAATAAAGTTTCTAATGCAATTAAGAAAGAGATAAGAAAAAGATTTGAAGCAGGAGAAGATTTAAAAGAGTTAGCTTATGAGTTTAGATTGTCTTATGGCACATTGAGAAACTTGTCCAGTAAAGAGAAATGGCAGAAGGGAATTAATTCAACATTACTTTACTTACAAGAGGTACAAAATGATATAGAGCAGCATTTAGAAGAGAAAGAGGAGATAAAAGGTCATTATAAGAATCTTCATAAATCAACTTTAGCTTATCTAATTGAGTTAGAGAGAAAAAAGGAAAGACCAACAAATAAAGGCAGAGAAGATGCTCTAAGAACTAGAATAGCAACTCATAGAGATGGTTATCAATTTGCTAAAGAGTTGTATTCAATAATGAATCCAGAGGAAGAGCTTGATTATAAGATTAAGTTAGCAAGATATCAAGCCTATAAAGATGAGATATTAGCTGATGAAAAAGAAAGAGAGATAAAGCTAGACTCTGAGTCAATAGATTTAAAATTAAAAAAGATAGAGTTAAAAACAAAAGAGAGAAAAGCGAAAGCTTATGGAGTTGTTATAGATGAATAGGATATGTCCTAGATGTAAAAAGGTATATTCATATAGTTTAAAAGAGTGTCCAAATGGTTGTACTAAGAAGATAAGAGCTGAATCAAATAGGATATATGATAGATGTCAAAGAGAGAATCAAGACTTTTATAACAGTAAAGAATGGAAGAGATTAAGAGAAAGCTGTAGGAATAAATTTAGCGAATTGTGTCTTTGGAGCTTATATAAACATAAAAGAGTTAGAAAAGGAAGTTTAGTTCATCACATAGTTCCATTATCAGAGGATAAATCAAAAGGGTTAGTGCTTACAAATCTTGTTTATTTAAGTGATGAAGCTCATAGAGAGATACATAAGTTATATGAAACAGATCAAGTTGAAACAATTAAAGAGATAAAAGAGTTTATAAAAATATGGGAAGTTGAGTATGGAGGCGGGGGTATATGAAAAAGTTTTTGAGAAGCGAGCCGATACCGCATCCTCTCCTTTCTTTTCGCAAAATTCCCTTTGAGAAAAAATTAAGAAAATAAAAACTGGAGGTGTCAAAAATTAGAAAGTCACTTGAAGCACAAACAAAACATTTAACTCAGGAAGAGATAAAAAGAAAACAGCTAGAACAAGAATCTGTATTTGTTGGAAATGAGCAACTGGAACATCCTCCAGATTGGCTAGTAAATCAAATTGCAATTAATGAATGGATTAGACTTGTAGAGCAATTTAATAAAAAATCTATGATTAGTAATTTAGATTATAACAGCTTAGGAGGTTACTGCAATGCCTTTGCTAGATATGTTTCAATTGTAACTAATCTAAAGACTGATGTGATGATTGTAGAAGATGTAAATCCACTTGTAAGCTTAGAACTTAAATATTCAGATGAGATGAAAAAATATGGTTCTTTATTAGGATTAACAATGGAATCAAGATTAAAAGCTGGTTCTGGAATAGTAGCTAGAATAGATAAAACATTAGGTGATGAGTTTGGAGATGTTTAATGAGTATTAAAGAGGAGCTGATAAGGTACTCCAACGAATGTATTGAAGGAATAATACCAAGTGGTGAAAAACACATATGGGCTTGTAAAAGATTTTTAAAAGATGTTGAAGAGAAAAAGTTTTATTGGGATGAAGAGGAAGCTGTAAGGATAGTTAAGTGGTTTACATACCTTAGACATTCAAAAGGGGTTTTAGCAGGAACTCCAATAGTATTAACTGATTGGCAAAAGTTTATAGTTTGTCAAATATATGCTTGGAAAAGAGAAGATGGATATAGGAGATATAAAAAAGCTTTTATAGAGGTTGGAAGAAAGAATGCTAAAACTCAGATGCAAGCGGGATGTATGCTCTATGAAATATCTGTAGTGGCAACAAGAAATGGAGAGATAGCAGAAACATTTTGTGCAGGAACTAAAAGAGAGCAATCGAAACTCTTATTTTCTGAATGTCAAAATATGCTTACAGGAAGTTCTTTAGCACCAAAGTTTAAGTTAACAAGGGATAAAATAGTTCATATAAAAACGACCTCATTTTTAAAACCATTATCAAAACAAGATGGAAAAACAGGAGATGGAACCAATCCAGCAGCACTTGTTCTTGATGAGTATCATCAACATACAACAACAGAGTTTTATGACCTAGCATTAGGAAGTAACTCTAAAGAGTCTTTATTATTGATAATAACAACAGCAGGAATAGATTTAAATGTTCCTTGTTATACAGAAGAATACAAATATTGCTCTGAGCTACTAAATCCAAATATAGACATAGAGAACAATGAGTATTTTGTAGATATTTGTGAAGCTGATAAAGATGATGATATAGGAGATTTAAAAACATGGCAAAAAGCCAATCCACTTAGAGCGACCTATAAAGAAGGTATACAGAAAATAGCATCAGATTATGAAGTAGCTAAAAGTGTTCCTGAAAAGATGATTTCATTTAAAACTAAAATTTGTAATATTTGGGTTCAAGCTAAAGATTTAGGTTATATGGATATGGAGAAGTGGAAAAGATGCGAAGTAAGAACTCTTCCGTTTGATATAACTAATAGACCTGTATATGTGGGATTTGATATGTCAGCAAAAATTGACTTAACAAGTGTAGCCTTCGTAATACCTATAATGGTTGAAGGGATTGCAAAGTATATAATATTTAGTCATTCTTTTATTCCAAATAGAGAAAAGTTAATGGAAAGAAAATTGATAGATAAAGTTCCTTATGATAGCTGGGAGGAGAGGGGATTTTTAAGTGTAACAAATACTCCAATAGTTGACCAAAGCTATGTAATGGATTATGTATTAAAAATTTGTGAAGAAAACAATTGGGAGATAAGACATCTTTGTTTTGACCCAGCTAATGCTTCAAAACTAATGATGGATTTGGATATTCAAGGATATGAAGTAACAGAGGTTTATCAATCGCATAAATCTTTAAATGAAAGTACAGCAGGTTTTAGAGAACAGGTTTATTCAGAGAATGTTTACTATTTACCAAACCCACTTTTAAACTATGCAATGGGAAATACGGTTATAAGGCAAAATAATGGACTTATAAAAATAGATAAGGATGCTTCGATTAGAAGGATTGACCCAATTGATGCTCTTTTATGTGGATATAAATTGGCAATGTATCATGAGTTTGAATTTGATGTTAATGAATTAGTTTCTGATGAAATTCTAGAGAAGTTATATGGTGGAGGTGAGTAATGAAAATAATAGACAAAATAAAAAATATAGTAAAGTCAGAGAAATCAAATGAAAAAGAAGAAGGGCTATCTTTAGAAGAGGTAGGAGATTTTTTTCATAGCTATGGAATAGATGTTGAAAGCATTGATAGGAGCAGTGATTTGTCGGAAACTATTTATTATATATGTTTAAAACATTTATCAGAAACAATGTCTAAAATGCCGTGGGAACTTAGAGCTTTAACAATAAAAAAAGGTAAAGAAAAAGTTCTGGATTCTAATATTGATAGACTTTTAAATTTAAGACCTAATCCATATATGACTGCTGCTACATTTTGGGGAACTGTAGAAATTAATAAACTCCATCATGGTAATGCTTATATCTATATAGAAGCTGATAGAAATGGATTTCCAAAGCATCTTTGGTTGCTTCCAAGTGCTCAAGTTAAGATTTGGATAGATAATAAAGGTGTTTTTGGAAGGCTAAATAGTATTTGGTATATTTGGACAGATAGCCGAACAGGAAAAAGATATAGCTTTGAAATGAATGAGATTATCCATTTGAAAACTCATGTAAGTTTTGATGGACTTTCAGGAGTTGCAACAAGAGATATTTTAAAAACTCAAATAAGTAGTGGGAAAAATTCGGTTGGATTTTTAAATAAGCTTTATAAAAGTAATATGTTTGGCTCTAAAGTTTTAGTTCATTATCCAGGAGAGTTGAATAAAAGTAATGAGCAAAAAATTGCAGCAAAGCTTGAAAGGTATTCAGCAACACAAGGATCAGGAAAGTTTATTCCTGTACCAGCAGGATTCCAAGCACAACTATTAGACATGAAACTAGCAGATGCACAGTTTTTTGAAAACAATAGAGTTTCAGCATTACAGTTAGCAGCAGCATTTGGAATAAAGCCAAATATAATTAATGATTACACAAAGTCTAGCTATTCAAATTCAGAAACTCAGCAAGTTGATTTCTATGTAAATAGCTTGCAACCATTATTTAAAGCGTATGAACAAGAGATAAGTTATAAGATTTTGACTGAGAGCGATCTAAAAAAAGGATTTAGATTAGAAATTAATGAGAAAATTTTATTTAAAATGGACAATAAAACCCAAGCGGAAGTTTATAGTAAATATCTAACTAATTTTGCTATGACACCAAATGAAGTAAGAGAAGACTTAAATCTTCCATATATAGATGGCGGAGATACTTTGTTAGGAAATGGCTCTACAATAAATTTAAATAATATAGGAAGTCAATATAACAATAAAGGAGGGGGTGAATAAATGCCAGTATTGAATTTAGACAAAGGAAAGTTGGAAGTTAAAAATAAAGCTGAAAATGTAGCGGAATTAATTATTTTTGGAGAGATTGCATCAAGTAGGTGGTCAAATAGTGATGTTATACCATCCGATGTAAATAATCTATTGAGTGAAATTGGAGAAGGTGATGCTTTAGATATTTATATCAATTCTCCTGGTGGAAGTGTCTTTGCTGGAATTGCTATATACAATATGTTAGCAAGACATAAAGGGCATAAAAGAGTTTTTGTAGAAGGGTATGCTGCATCAATAGCTTCAGTAATAGCAATGGCAGGAGATGAGATTATAGTTCCTGAAAATGCCTATTTAATGATTCATAAAGCTTGGGGATTAGCAATAGGTAATGCTGACGATTTAAGAGAACAAGCGGATTTGTACGAGAGGTTTGATACCACAATAGCGAATGCATATATGACAAAAGCTAAAGATGGAAAAACATTTGATGAGTTCTTAGAACTTATGAAAGCAGAGACTTGGTTTGATGGTTTTACAGCTCAAGATTATTTTAATGTTACTTCAACAGAAGCTGTTGATATAGCAGCTTTTTTAGATGGAGAGTTGTGTAAGAACTATAAAATTCCTCAAAATCTTTTAATGAATAATATAAAAGCTAAAGATGAAAAGGAAACAGATATTCAAAAGGATTTCGGAAGTTCCGAAATAGAGTTAGCAAAAGCAAAATTAAATTTATTAATAAACTTATAGGAGGTCGTAATGACAAAATTACAACAAATGCAACAAGAGATGTTTAACTTAAAAGCTGAAGCAAAGAATATTATAGAGAAGGTTGGAGTGACAGAAGCAGAAATAAAAGAAGTTACAAATAAGATATCAGAGCTTCAAGCTAAGATTAATTTACAAAAAGAATTGGATAATCCACAAACAGAACCTGAAAATAGAAGTGGTCAACAGCTACCAAGAGGAAATTTAGATGGTGAAGATGTAGAACCTGAAGCAAGATATGGTGAAGCGTTCTATAATTCTCTAAGAGGAAGAGCTTCAAATGAAGATAGAGAGATTCTGGAAGCTAGAAATTTAAGTTCTGGAATAGGTGAAGATGGAGGATGTTTAATTCCAGTAGACCAGCAAACTGAGATTAATGAACTAAAAAGAACATTTACTCCTTTAAGAAATTTAGTAACAGTTGAATCTGTTAGAACTTTAACTGGATCGAGAGTATTAGAAAAAGATGCAGAACATACACCGCTTGAAAAGTTTACTGAAACAGATGAGGATGGAATTAAAGAAACTACAGCACCTAAATTTGTACCAGTAACATATAAAATAGAAAACTATGGAGGTATTTTACCAATTCCAAGAACTTTATTACAAGACCAAACAGCAAATTTAAGAGGGTATTTAAATAGATGGTTAGCTAAAAAGGCTGTAGCAACAGAAAACACTTTAATAATTTCAGTTTTAAATACATTAAGTAAAATTTTAATTTCAACAATTGATGATGTTAAAGATGTTATGGATGTAAAATTAGACCCATCTATTTCAGCAATAGCTAAAGTAGTAACTAACCAAGATGGTTTTAACTATCTAAATAAACTTAAAGATTCTCAAGGGAATTATTTATTAGAAAAGGACCCGAAAGCTCCAACTAAAAAATTATTAAATGGAAGAGAAATTATTGTGCTATCAAATAGAATTTTAGCTTCAGTAGGAACAACTGATAAAAAGGCTCCTTTAATAATTGGATCATTAACAGATGCAATTGTGTTATTTGATAGAGAAACTATTGAATTAAAATCTACTGATGTTGGTGGAGATGCTTTCAAGAAAAATAGAATTGATATGAGAGCTATTATGAGATTGGATGTTAAGAAATTTGATTCATCAGCAGTTGTGTATGGGGAAATACCAATATCAGGAGTAGCATCAATGAGTTTTAAAGAAAGTGTTGAGAATAAAGATGAGGAAAATGAAAAATAGGAGGCTCATATGGTTGATAAAGCTAGAGCTAAGGAATACCTAAGAATAGATGAAGAGGATGAAGATAATTTTATTGGTGCGACACGTTTCGTAATGAAAAGTTACGACATGTTAAAAGTAGCTTAGAATAAGCG
>NZ_JRJZ01000192.1:0-11381 GCF_000800875.1 Cetobacterium sp. ZWU0022 | reverse complement strand
TCCCTCCTAGTGATTAACTTTAATAAGTCTATTCATACATAGTATACCATATTTAAACTAGCTATTTTAGATTTATTTTATAGTTAAAATAAACAAAAAGGGTGCTAAAAGCACCCTCACTCAATTGTTCTTAAATTTTGTATACTACCTAATACACTCTTATTATTTGAGTATGTTTTTTCTGCTCATTTGAATTCAATTTTTGAATATGTTTTTTCTCTTCAACTCTATTACAGTTTTCAGTGAAATCAGTTATTCCAGCCCAAGGCTCTAAACAAATAAATTCGCTCGAATCAACACTTGTCCATACTGCTAAAGTATCCAATTCTTCAAAAGTAAATTCAACACCATGTGATGATTCTGTATGCTTTAAATTTACCGTATTATTTTCTAATCCATCAAATACCAAAGCATCTTTTAAGAACTTCTCTTTAGACAGCATAAACTTTTCTGGTAATCTATACTTTTGAATTTCTGATGATAGGAAGCTATTATTTCTAGTATCTATCATATATAAATCACACTCTTGTTCTTGAAACTCAATATAATAGTTTTCAAAGTTTTTATCCCCGTTATAGTTACAATAAAAAGCTGTATGTCCTCCTATATGATAATACATCTCTATTACACCATTGTTCTTCACATAATAGTTGTGATAAACTTTGTCTTCAACCAAGATATATTCTACTATTAAAGAGAAATTATACGGATATCTCTCCTCTGTATAAGCGTTTGGTCTTAACTGAAACTTTGCCGTATCCTCTGTTATCTCTAGAATTTCAAAATCTACATCTCTAGCAAAACCATGCTTTGTCATTGGAAGGATTACCCTTTCATCTTTACCTAAAGGATAGTCAATTGTTCCTGTAACTATATTTCCTATAAATGGAAAAAGATTTGGAGCACTTTTCTTAAAAGTACCCTCTGTTCCTGGCCATATATACTCAATACCATTTTCTTTATTTACTATACTTTTTAGTTCTGCACCGAATCTATTTATCAGTACAACCAACTTTTCATTCTCTATTCTTATCACGAGAATCTCCCCCTGTTTAAAATTAGTATTGTACTAAATTTGGAAATTGAGAATCTAAAATCTCATCCATTTGAGCTGTGAATTCTGCATTTTCCTCATTTTTTAAGAACTCTTCAACATCTCCAGTGATTTCGATTCTTTCGATTATATCTCCTTGCTTTACAGCGTCTACAACTTTTTGATCAGCATCAGAAACTACCTCTCCAAATATTGTATGCTTATAGTTTAACCATGGAGTCTCAACGTGAGTGATAAAGAATTGAGAACCATTTGTTTCAGGTCCTGCATTAGCCATAGCTAATATACCTTTCTTATCGAAAGTTACTCCCTCTTTAAATTCGTCGATGAATTGGTATCCAGGTCCACCTGTTCCTGTTCCTGTAGGATCTCCACCTTGAATCATGAAGTCTTCGATTACTCTGTGGAATTTAATTCCGTTGTAGTACTCTCTCATTGCTAAGTGAGCAAAGTTTAATACTGTTACTGGTGCTACTTCTGGGAAAAGAGTTAAGTTAATCTCTCCTCTTGCTGTAACTATTTTTGCGTTTAATTTAACTTGTTTCATATTTCTTACCTCCGTATTTTTTCCTAAAACTATTCTTGGTTTTGCAAACATCTTTTTCGAAAGAAAAAAGACAATAAATACTGCCAATAAAATTAAAATCTGTTTGAACCCTTTTTCCATTTCTAACTAGTCCTCCATTTTAAAAGCTTCTTTATATGTTTCTAAAAGTTCTTCCTCAGAAATAACCCCATATATCTCATAAGGCCATTTTGATTCTAACTTTCTTTTTAATTGATTGATATCTTTCTCTACTGATAGATACTTCTCTTCTATCTCTCTTAGTTTTTCTCTCACTGGTTGCAGCTTATAAATTATATCAAATTGTTCCTCTTCTTGTATAGTATCTTTTAATAAGTTTTCCAAATTTTGTTCTTCTAAAGCTAATTCGTTGTATTTATCAGTTATCTTATCCTTTTTATCTAAAAGTCTATTTAAATTATATTTGAAAAATCTTTTTACAACTGTTGCTCCTGAATTACCTTTCAGCTCCGCTCTTTTTTCTAAATTTTCTAATACCTTATCTTTAGATAAAGAGTTTTTAACTCTGATCTCTTCAACCATCTCTTCAAAAGGTTTGAACTCTTCATCAGACATGCTCTCAACTTTCATCTCTAATAGAGCTCCATATATCTTTTCATAAGGAGTAATAACTTTCTCTTCTAACAGCTCTACTCCAGAAAGATCTCCCATCTCTCTTAGTTTATCTATCTGTACAGAAGTCATTTTTAAAACTGTTAAAATAACTTCCTGTGCATATGCTCTAAATTTCTCTCTCTCCATCTACTTCATCTCCCTTTTCTTCATAGACTTAGCAGCTAAAACTCCCATAGAACATGCAGCTTGAATATTATATCCACCTGTATCTCCATCTATATCTAAAATTTCACCAACTAAGTACAGTCCCGAAACTTTTTTAGATTCCATTGTTTTCTGATTCACTTCATCAATAGCTACTCCACCTCTAGTTACCATAGCCATTTCAAAACTTCCAACTTTTGTCACTTCCATCTTATTTGATGCTAGTATTCTCACTAAATTTTCTCTTTTTTCTTTTGACAACTCAGACAATTTTAACTCTTCAGATATCTCTGCTAAAGATAAAACTCTTTTTATGAATCTATCCGGTAAGAAATAGCTATTTAAAACTCTTCTAACAGTTTTCTTTCCCTCTTTATTCATCTCTTCAATTATCTCTCTATTTAGAGTTTCAAAATCTTTATCCACATAGTTTATTTCCAAGAAGCTTCCATTTTCTATATATCTAGAGTTATCTAAAATTCCTGGTCCACTAAAATTTGTATGTGTAAAAAGTACAGGTCCTCTTTTTTCAATAATTTTTTTATCCTCTTTCCAGATTGTTATTTTAACATCTTGGAAACTTATACCAGATAACTCCTCAAACATGTAATCTCTAACAAAAACTGGTGTTAAAGCTGGTTTAGGTGGAACTATTTTATGACCTAACTCTTTAGCCATAACATACCCATCCCCTGTTGTTCCAACTCCAGGATATGATTTCCCACCTGTAGCTAACGCCACATTATCAGATATAAATGTATCCCTATCTGTAGTTATTATAAATTCCTCTCCAGATTTTGTAACACTTTCTATCTTTATATTTTCAACTATCTTTACACCTAAACTCTCCATTTTAGTTTTCAATAGATGAACTACATCTAATGAGCTAAAAGTTTGTGGGAAATATTTCCCACTCTCTTCTACCAAAACTAATGGCAGGCCATTCTCTTTAAAGAAATTTTTTAACATCTCTGGCGAATATTTATTTATAGCCTCTTTTAAAAATTTTCCATTCATACCATACTTATCCAAAAAATCTTTTGGTTTTCCTGTATGAGTCAAATTACATTTTCCACTTCCAGCAACAAGAATTTTATTTCCAATACGCTTATTTTTTTCAAGTAAAGCTACCTTCAATCCTTTTTCTGCTGCTGTTATAGCTGTAAAAATCCCACCAGGACCTCCACCAACTACTATTAAATCAAATCTGTTCATTATCTAGCTCCATAATATTGATAATAGTGACACTTTAGTCCACCATTATATAACTTTCTATTTTTTGTAGCCTTCTTTCCGAAAGTCTTTTCGAAGTTTTCATATGATGTGATTATATAGTAAGACCATTTAGGGAATCTCATTTGGAATATATCTCCCATAAGTCCATATAATCTTTCAACTGCATCCTCATCTAGAAGACGATCTCCATAAGGAGGGTTAGTTACTATACAACCTTTTTCTGCTACATTTTCTAACTCTAAGAAATTCATACATTTGAACTCTATCTCTTCATCTACTCCAGCTCTTTTTGCATTTAATTTTGCAACCTCTACTGTCTCCTCATCTAAATCAGAAGCATAAATTGTTACCTCTTTATCATAGTCCTCTCTCGAGAAAGCGTCATCTCTTAAATCTATCCAAAGATTTTCAGGTATTACTGGCCATTTCTCAGATGCGAAGTTTCTATTTACTCCTGGTGCAACATTTCTAGCTATCATTGCTGCTTCTATAGCAATAGTTCCCGTTCCACACATTGGATCTATAAGTGGTCTATCTCCACCTTTCCAACGACTTAATAAAACTAGTGCAGCTGCCATTGTTTCCTTTAATGGAGCTTCATTTATTAGGTTTCTATAACCTCTTTTATGTAATCCCTCTCCACTTGTATCTAGCATAACTAAGAATATATCGTTATGAGCTTGAATCTTAACTCTGTATGATCCACCTGTTTCTGGTAATCTGTCTGTTTGGTAAGCCATTTTTAGTCTTTCAACAATCGCTTTTTTTACAATCTTTTGAATGTCAGATTTTGAGAATAACTTACATTTAACTGAGCTAACCCAACTAATTGGAAACTCTCCATCTAAAGAGATTATATTTTCCCACGGTAATCTTTTTATATTTTCAAAAAGATTATCAAATGTTAACGCTTTAAACTCTCCCATTTTTATGAAAACTCTATCAGCACATCTAAGATGTAAATTTGCTTCTACAATCTCTCTTTCATCTCCGTCAAATTCAACTCTTCCATTGAATGTCTCAACATTTTCAAATCCTAATCCTTTACACTCGTCTTTTACAACACTTTCTAATCCCATTGTTGCTGACGCTATTAATCTGTACTTCTTCATCTATTCACTCCTTCTTTTTAAACACTCTAAATATATAAATTTTATAACCACAAAGATAGGAACTCCTAAAAACATTCCTAGTGGTCCAAAAAAGTTTCCACAAACCATTACACCAATAATAGTCCAGAAACTGCTCATTCCTACTGATTCTTCCATTATTTTAGGGCCTATTACAAATCCATCTACAGCTTGCCCTATAGCTATTGCTATAAATAGATAAACTACTTTAAATGGTGCTGCTAATAAAATTAAAAATGTCGCTATTGTTCCTGCAACAATAGATCCGACATATGGAATCATATTTCCTACACCAACCATCACACCACTAAGCAGTGCATATGGTACTTTTGCTATAAGTAAAACTATAAATACTAAAAAGCCTACAACTGCTGAAGTTAAAACTCTTCCTAATACATATTTTAAAAATACATCATTTACCTTTCTAACAAATTCAACTCCATACTCTGCACTCTTCTTTGGCATAAATAATAAGAATAAACTCTCTAAAAATTTCATGAAATACTCTTTACTATACATCAAATACAACGAAATGAAAACCCCAATAAAGAAATTTATCATTCCCATTAAGCTTCTCAAAACTCCAGCTCCTAATCCAAACGCTAAGTTTTTAACATTCCCTAGATTTGTTTTTATGATTTGAATTAAATTAGCTTCAATCTCTTTTGGATTAAAAAACAAAAGGTTTTTATCTTCTAAGAATTGAATAATATTTTCTGTATTTGCAGTTAAACTACTTAACATAGTTGGAAATTTTTCAATTAAATCCGATATACTATTTATTATATTTGGAATAACAACTAAAAATAAGCTTAAAATTGTTGTAAAAACAATTATTAAACTTAAACCAATAGCTAGTGATCTCTTCATTTTTATCTTATTTTCAAAGATTTTTACAAGCGGACTCACTAAAATTGCTATAAAAATAGCATATATAAATGGTTTTATTGAACTTACAGCTTGACCCACTATCGTTGTGAAAGCCTCATTATATTGAAAAAATGTCTGAATTACAATAAGAACGGTACCAACCAAAAAAAGGTGTATATACTCTTTTTTCATAATCTACTCATCTCCTCTAATTCCATTATTTTATCACAAAATCAACATCATCTGTTCTCTCGTTTTTCTTCCCTACTACTTTTATTATAAGTTTATCTGGAACTCCAATGATTACCTCTCCGGGTTGACCAATCCATCCCTGTTTTACATTAAGCTTCAAGGGCGAATTTGATGTTGTAACTCTTATTTTTTTATCTTTAATTTTCACATTTACTCCACCTATATCTGTTGGAACAAACATATCTTTTTCATCTGTTTGTAAAGCATATACATATTTCAATTGATTATTTACATAAATCTCTGCATTAGCAGCATCTGTCGCTTTAAATCTCGTAACTTGATACCCCAAAAATGAAAATACTCCGACTAAAAGTATATATATTAAGGTATCACCTTTTCTAAAATATTGTCTTCGCCTTTTCACAAATCCACCTACTTAGCTTTTCCTATTCTTTCACCCATATAAACTTTTGTTTCTATTCCATTTCTACTATTTTCTAGGATATCTTCGTCAAACTGTACTCTATCTTTTTCAAATAATAAGACACATGATGAACCTCCAAAGAAGAAGTATCCTTTTTCATCACCTTTCTTTATAAGACCCGGATTATATGTTTGTTTTATTCCTCCAACCATAGTTGCTCCTATCTCACTCAATACTATTTCTCCGAACTCCGCTGTTTTTAAAATCGACACTTCTCTTTTATTCTCACAGTAAACTCTAAAATTCTTTTTAATTGCATATGGAGATACTGAATAATAATACCCATCAATCAGTTTTGATTCTCCAATTTCACCTGAAGCTGGGAAGTGGAATCTGTGATAATCAACAGGAGCTAATCTTATTATAACTATTGTTCCTCCCTCAAATTTCTTAGCTTCATTTTTATCCATTAAAAACTCTTCTACTGTAAATTCGTCGCCTTTTAAAAAGAATTTTGTAGTTTCTTTTAAATCGTTAAAAACTAAAATTTTTCCATCAGCTGGCGAAACAAGTATATCCGAATTAGTATCAATCTCTCTAGATCCCTCTTTTAATTCTCTTATAAAAAAGTCATTAAATGATGAAAAATCCTCTATATTCTTTTTAGATTCATTCATATTTATAGAGTTTTCTATTACGAAAGGTTTGATTTTTTCTTTAGAAGAGGCTTCAGACATCTTTTTTCCATAAAAATCTGTTAAGAACTTTTTTCTAACTACTAAATTTAAAGGTAACTTTCCTAATGGATTATAATATAAAAACTTCAAAAATCCTTCACCTGGTGGATTTTCTGTCTTCAATTCTTTAGTTTTTCTCTCAATATAATTAATTTTATCAAATTTCATACACTTACTCCTTTTACATATTAATTTTTTGTTGTATAATAGTTATAGCAAAACTTATGGAGGTCAAAATGAAAAAAATAGCATTAATCGCTCACGACAACATGAAGCCGGAAATAGTTAGCTTTGCACAAAGACATGAGCACATACTAATAAAATACCCTCTTGTTTCTACTGGTACAACTGGACTTAGAATAATGGAGGCTACTGACTTACAAATTCATCGCTTCAAATCTGGTCCCATAGGTGGAGACCAACAAATTGGTGCAGAAGTGGCTACTGACCAAATCGCAGCTATTTTATTTTTTAGAGATCCGTTAACTTCTCAACCCCACGAACCGGACATATCTGCTCTTATAAGAGTTGCAGATGTACACAAAGTACCAATCGCTACAAACTTAGCTACTGCTGAACTTCTTATTTTAGGTTTAGACAAGTGATTATAATAGGCTGACTCAGGTCAGCCTATTTTTAATTTATTTGACTTTTTATTTTTTTAATTAAACTATATTTTAACTCCAACAAGTCTTTTGATAAATCCACCTTATATTGATGTGGATTTTCAAGTCTTTTTCTTTCGTCAGAAATTTTTCCTAGTGATTCTAAATAATACTCTCTCGATGCAACAACATCATCTAATTGTGAAGCTTCAGGTTTGATAACTCCGTTTTTCACAAATTCGTTCGTTATTTTTCTAAAAGTATACTCTCCTTTTTTTAATTGACTTGATTTAAACTCATACTTCTCATCCCTAATAGTTAAATCCTCATCATTCAATAATTTAATTTTATCTGTATCTTTATTAACTAATGTTATTAAGTCTGCATATGCAAGTCCATCGTTATCATAGATTCTATATACCTCTTTAAAACCTGGATTTGAAATTTTTATAACATCTTCAGATAATTTTATAACAGGATTACTATCTATTTCAACTATTTTATAAACCCCTCCAAAACAAGGATTTGATTTACTAACCGCAATTGCATCTCCTACTCCAAATATATCTACTGCTGCGCCTTGCTCTTTTAATGATTTAATAAGAGATTCATTCAGAGAATTTGTTAAGAAAATTTTAGCTTTTTTCAACCCCGCAGCATCTAAAGCTTTTCTACATTTCTTAGATAAGTAAGCCAAATCTCCAGAATCTATTCTTATTCCATAATTACCTTCATACGAATCATCTATTCCATTATCTTTAAAGCTCTGAATAGCATTTTTCAATCCTATTCCAACTGTATTATAAGTATCAATTAATAAAATTAATGAATTTGCTTTTCTTTCTCTTCTATGCTTTATAAAAGTATCAAAAGCTCTTTTTTCAGCCTCTGCTCCTACTCCAAAAGCTTGTATATAAGAGTGTGCCATCGTTCCAACACTTGGAACTCCATACTTATACTCTGTTACAAGATTTGAATGTGATAAACAACCACCAATTATAGATGCCTTTGTCCCTGCAACCGCACTATCAAATCCATGAGCTCTTCTACTACCAAAAGATGTCACTGGAACTGGTGAAGCAGCTCTTGTAACTCTCGATGCTTTTGTAGCTATAGCTAACTGCATATTCATCAAATTTAAAATTGGTGTTTCTAATATTTTAGCTTGAATTAGTGGAGCTTTTACTGTTATTATTGGCTCATTTGGATATACAATCTCCCCATCTCTCATGGCATATAAATTTCCAGTAAACTTCATCTTAACTAAATATTCTAAAAGATGTTTCTCTTCAATTATTTTTGAAAAATACTCTCTTTTTTCATCTTCACTAGTTTTATTTAAAATATCAATAAGTTCAATTACCTCTTGAACTCCCGAAACAACTGCAAAACCACCATCTTCAGTTTTTCTAAAGTACATATCAAATATAGCTTCCTTATCCTGCATCTCTTCCATTAAAAAAATGTCACTTTCAGTATATTGATATCTATCTGAATTAATAACCTTTGCAAAATCTGTTAAAACTCTTTCTCTCCCCATTTTGTACCTCTTTTTAAATTGTTAGTTTTTTATTTTTTCTTAATAATTATATCACTTTTGTGGTATAATTACCAATAAAAATAGAAAAGGAGAGATTGATGAGAGCTGTTATACAAAGAGTTAAACATGCAAGTGTTACTGTCGATAATGAAATTACTGGAAAAATAAACCATGGATTCTTAGTACTTTTAGGTGTGACGCATGCCGATACAGAAAAAGAGGTAGATTGGTTAGCTAAAAAAATCACCGACTTAAGAGTTTTTAACGACGCTGAGGATAAAATGAATCTTGGACTAAAGGATGTTGATGGAGAGTTACTTGTAATCTCACAATTTACATTATATGGAAACTGTATAAAAGGTCGTCGTCCAGCATTTATTGATGCTGCAAAGCCTGATATGGCTAACGAACTTTACGAAAAGTTTTTACAAAAGTGTAAAGATCTTGGCTTTAAAACTGAAGCTGGAGTTTTTGGTGCTGATATGAAAGTAGAACTTTTAAATGACGGACCAGTTACTTTAATAATAGATACAACAGATAGATAGTTCACGGAGGGGTATTATGGATATCAAAGATATTAAAAAAAATGCAAAGGAAAGAATGAAGGAGTTTTGTATATTATGTCCAGAGTGTAACGGACGTTGGTGTGCTGGAAAAGTTCCCGGAATGGGTGGAGCCGGAAACGGTGGGAGTTTCAATAGAACTTATGAAAAACTTAAAGAGGTTAAAGTTGCAATGAGAACTCTTCATAATGTTTCTGATCCTAAATTATCTTGCTCTATTTTCGGAGAAGATCTTTCTTTCCCCGCTATGATCGCACCTATAACAGGAACTAAATTCAATATGGGTGGATATGTTAATGATGTAGAGTATTCAAATGATGTTGTATTGGGTGCTCTTGATGCAGGAACAATAGCCATGGTTGGAGATACAGGAGATCCTAACTGCTTTGCAGCTGGAATAGATGCCATAAAAAAAGCAAACGGAAAAGGTATTGCTATAATCAAACCTAGAGAAAATTCTGAGATTATAAAAAGAATTAAAATAGCAGAAGAAGCTGGTGCAGTAGCTGTCGGAGTGGATGTTGACGGTGCTGGATTAGTTACAATGAAACTTTTCAATCAACCCGTTGGTCCTAAATCTCTAAACGATTTAAAAGAGATTATCTCTTCAACAACTCTTCCATTTATAGTAAAAGGTATTTTAACTGTAGATGAAGCTAAACTTTGTGTTCAAGCTGGTGCTGCTGCTATTGTTGTATCAAATCACGGTGGTCGTTGCTTAAACGAAACTTTTGCACCTGCAGAAGTTTTAAAAGAGATTGCCACAGCTGTTGGAGATGAGATTATTGTTTTAGCTGATGGTGGAGTTAGAGAAGGTGTTGATATTTTAAAATATTTAGCTCTTGGAGCTAAAGCTGTTTTGATTGGAAGACCTATCATTTGGGGATCAATTGGTGGAAGACAAGATGGAGTAAAAGTTGTTTTAGAAACTTTAAAATCTCAACTCTATCAAAGCATGATACTTACAGGTGCAGAGGATGTTAAAAATTATAAAAATTTCTCTTGCATTTTATACACTAAATAAGTATAATTTAATTACAAAATTTAGGGAGGTTTTATCATGGAAAGAAAAGATGTTATTACATTTGCAGGTAATCCATTAACATTAGTGGGAAAAGAGGTTGTTGTTGGAGATGTTGCTCCTAACTTCACTGTAACTAAAACTGATTTATCACCTCTTTCTTTAGCAGACTTAAAAGGGAAGACAATAGTTATTTCAGCTATGCCATCTATTGATACTCCTGTTTGTGAATTACAAACAATCAGATTCAATAAGGAAGCATCTGCATTAGAAAATGTTGTTATTTTAACAGTTTCAATGGATTTACCATTTGCACTAAGCAGATTCTGTGGTGCTAAAAATATAGAAAATGCTATAACTACTTCAGATTATAAAGATAGAGAATTTTCAAATAACTATGGATTATTCATTAAAGAACTTGCGCTTGTTTCAAGAGCTGTTATAATTATCGATAAAGATGGAAAAATTGCATATACTGAATATTTAAAAGAAATCACTGAGGAGCCTAATTACGATTCTGCTCTAGAAGCTTTAAAAAGTTTATAATAATAAAAAAGCCTCATTCAAAATATAAATATATATTTGAATGAGGCTTTTTTTATATGGTAACTACTCAGCTGGTAGATTACAAAAAATAAAAAATAGCTAAATAATAGGAGATTTC
>NZ_JRJZ01000052.1:0-1215 GCF_000800875.1 Cetobacterium sp. ZWU0022 | reverse complement strand
TAGGAGGAAATTTCAAATGGCTAAAGAAAAATTTGAAAGAAGCAAACCGCACGTTAACATTGGAACAATAGGACACGTTGACCACGGTAAAACAACAACAACAGCAGCAATCTCTAAAGTATTATCAGATATGGGATTAGCTAAGAAAGTAGATTTCGCAAACATTGATGCGGCTCCAGAAGAAAGAGAAAGAGGAATCACAATCAATACAGCTCACATCGAGTACGAAACAGTAGAAAGACACTATGCGCACGTTGACTGTCCAGGACATGCTGACTACGTAAAGAACATGATAACTGGAGCGGCACAAATGGATGGAGCTATCCTAGTTGTATCAGCAGCGGATGGACCAATGCCTCAAACAAGAGAGCACATCTTATTATCAAGACAAGTTGGAGTACCTTACATCGTAGTATACTTAAACAAAGCTGATATGGTAGATGACGAAGAGTTACTAGAATTAGTAGAGATGGAAGTAAGAGAGTTATTAACAGAGTACGGATTCCCAGGAGACGATTTACCAGTAGTAATGGGATCATCTTTAGGAGCGATGAACGGAGAAGAGAAATGGGTAAACCAAATTAAAGCTCTAATGGACGCTGTAGATTCTTACATTCCAACACCTGCAAGAGCAGTAGACCAACCATTCCTAATGCCAATCGAGGATGTATTCACGATAACAGGAAGAGGAACAGTAGTAACAGGAAGAATCGAAAGAGGAATAGTAAAAGTAGGAGAAGAGATCGAGATCGTAGGAATCAAAGAAACGACTTCTAAGACAACTTGTACTGGAGTAGAGATGTTCAGAAAGTTATTAGACCAAGGACAAGCTGGAGATAACGTAGGAGCATTATTAAGAGGAATCAAGAAAGAGGATGTTGAAAGAGGACAAGTATTATGTAAGCCAGGATCAATCTTACCTCATACAAACTTCAGATCAGAAGTATACGTATTAACTAAGGAAGAGGGAGGAAGACATACTCCATTCTTCTCAGGATACAGACCACAATTCTACTTCAGAACAACAGATATAACTGGAGCAATCTCTTTACCTGAAGGAGTAGAAATGGTAATGCCAGGAGATAACATTGAAATGACTGTAGAGTTAATTCATGCAATCGCAATGGAACCAGGATTAAGATTCGCGATAAGAGAAGGAGGAAGAACGGTAGCTTCTGGAGTTGTTGCAGAAATTACTAAGTAATCTTACTTAAA
>NZ_JRJZ01000021.1:0-10364 GCF_000800875.1 Cetobacterium sp. ZWU0022 | reverse complement strand
GGTAGAGCAGGGGACTGAAAATCCCCGTGTCGGTGGTTCGATTCCGCCTCTGGGCACCATTAATTTAATAGAAGGCGACGTCGCCAAGTGGTAAGGCAGAGGTCTGCAAAATCTCTATTCACCAGTTCAAATCTGGTCGTCGCCTCCAAAATTAAGATATAAACAGCTTTAGGGCTGTTTTTTTTTATTCTTTGTGCTATAATTGAAAAAAAATTAACCATAAAGAGGTAGTGTATGAAGAAAATAATTATGATATACTTTACACTGATAGCATTAGCTTATGGACAGGGAAAAGAGCTGATATTTGATGATGTTCCTAAAAACCATTGGGCATATAAAGCAATAGAAAATCTTGTAAATGAAGGGATAATATCTGAAGATAGTTTTTTATTCAAAGGAGAATTTCCGGTTTCAAGGTATAGTTTTGCAGAAGGATTAAACAGATCTTTTAATAGCTTAGATGAAAAAAAAGCTAATCGAGGAGATTTGGTAATTTTAGAAAGTTTGGTTTATGAATTTTCAAGAGAGCTTACTAAAATTGGTTTTAATGCAGAGTTATTTAATGGAAAAATAGAAAATATGAGAATTGATATTGAAGTTATAAGGCAAAAAAATGATGAAACTCAAAAGGAAGTAAATGAGTTAAGGAAAAGAGTAGAGGCTTTGGAAAAAAATGCAGGGATTTAATTAATATGGAGGTAGATATTATGAAAAAGTTATCGTTTGATTATTCAAATGCACTAGGTTTTTTTAATGAGAATGAATTAGCATTAATGGAGGCTCAATGTAAAACTGCTACAGAAACTTTAATGAGTGGATCAGGAGCAGGGAATGATTTTTTAGGTTGGATAGATTTACCAACTAATTATGACAAAGTTGAATTTGATAGAATAAAATCAGCAGCAGAAAAAATAAAAAATGATTCAGAAGTTTTAATAGTTATTGGAATTGGTGGATCATACCTAGGTGCAAGATCAGCAATAGAATTTTTATCACACACATTCTATAACAACCAAACAAAAGAGAATAGAAAAGGACCTGAAATATATTTTGCAGGACAAAACATATCAGGTAAATATATAAAAGATTTATTAGAGATAATAGGAGATAGAGATTACTCTGTAAATGTTATATCAAAATCAGGAACAACAACAGAACCAGCTATAGCTTTTAGAATATTTAAAAAGCATTTAGAAGAAAAATATGGAGTAGAGGAAGCAAGAAGAAGAATCTACGCTACAACAGATGCAAGTAAAGGAGCTTTAAAAAAGCTAGCTACAGATGAAGGATATGAAACGTTCGTAGTACCTGATAATGTAGGGGGAAGATTCTCTGTATTAACGGCTGTAGGATTATTACCAATAGCAGCAGCAGGAATAAGTATAGATGAACTAATGGCTGGAGCAAAAGATGCTCAAGAAGCTTATAAAGCACCATATGCAGAAAACGACTGTTTAAAATATGCGACAATCAGAAATATTTTAAATAGAAAAGGTAAAGATGTAGAGATGTTAATAAACTACGAACCAAGACTACACTATATTGGTGAATGGTGGAAGCAACTGTTTGGAGAATCAGAAGGTAAAGATGGAAAAGGGTTATTACCAACAGCAGCAGATTTCTCAACAGATTTACACTCAATGGGGCAATATATTCAAGATGGAAAGAGAGTTTTATTTGAAACTTTAGTAAATATTGAAACTCCAGAGCACGATATTTTAATAGAAGCTGATGAGTTAGATTTAGATGGATTAAACTACTTAGCAGGAAAAGGAATGGATTTTGTTAATAAGAAAGCGGCAGAAGGAACTGTACTAGCTCATGTGGATGGAGGAGTACCAAACTTAATAGTGAATATTCCAGAAGCAACACCATATCATTTAGGGTATATGTTCTACTTCTTCGAAAAGGCATGTGGAGTGAGTGGATATTTATTAGGAGTAAATCCATTTGACCAACCAGGAGTAGAAGCTTATAAAGCAAATATGTTTGCTCTTTTAGGGAAAAAAGGATTTGAAAAACAAGCTGAAGAATTAAATAAAAGATTAAATAAATAGTAAGAAAAAAGAAGCTAAATTTTAGCTTCTTTTTTAATCTGTAAATATATTAAATTGTCTTAAGTCTTTATTGATTGTAAAAGATTCACTTCTATATCCTAAACTAGGAATTCTAAAGTAGGCTTTTTCATAAGTAAGTATATTTCTAAATTCAAAAAGACCGTCTTTTGTTGTTTTTATAGTAGAGATAACTTTATTATTTGAGGCATTTATAAGTTCAAGGTATGTATCTTTCAAATAGCTATTACCTTTTACAAGAGCGCCTGAAATATAAAAAGTCTTTGCTTCTAAAGTAATTGAGATGTCGTTTATAAATTTTTCATTTTGAATTAACATAGATGTTCCATTCCCATAGAATCCATCTTTTTGAGCAAAGATAGATATAAGTCCAACTTGACCCTCAAAAGAAAAACGTCCAGAAGTATCACTGCTAAGATCTATTAAATTTTCTCCTACTTTAATTTTGACATCGGCATTATTAATAGGTTCGCCAAATTTATTGATAATTTTTCCATATATACGGATTTTATTGTCAGTCATATTTAAAATAAGTTGTTTAGGTTCGGTGAATATATAGTCTACAAAAAAATCGTTATCTAATAAAGAGGTATATCCATCTTTTTTTACAGTAATTCGATATTTGTTTTTAGGGAGTTTTATACTAAAATTTCCATTGATATCACTTTTTACTGTTTTTGTAATATTAGAACTATTGGAGAAAGAAACCGTGGCATTCCCTAATCTAAATTCTTTATCAGTTACAAATCCAGAGATATCAACTATTTCGTTCTGAGTAAAAGTTCTTAATGAAAAAACTATAATAAAACAAAGGAAAAGTTTGAATCTCATAGTACCTCCTGTATAGTGATGTTATATTTAATTATATCACTTTTTTGATTTTATATGCTATAATTATTAATAAAAATAAAATTTTATAGAAGGTGATTTCGTGGTAGATGATATAATAAACGAAAGAGAAAAAGCAAAGCTACACTTCTTAAAAACTCAAACTGAAAAGTTGATTTATTTAGGCGAATTTAAAGAAAATGTATTGGCAGCTTTAGATAGACAAGAGATTGAAAGAAATCTTATTCATAACGAGATAAAAGAAGTGATGAAAGATAAGAGAGCTATTCTATTAAAAATTAGAAGAGATGTTCACTTTGAATGTATAAAAACCTATATAGATGAAGCTGAAAAAGTTGGACTTAGATATACTTTGGTTGATGATATAACTTTTAGAGGGAATGTAGGTTTAGTAGTTGTATCAAGTGAAGCTTTAGATAATGAAGATAAAGAGGTTGTAATTGAAAGTGCAACAAAGGTATATACAGATGTTGGTTTAAGTGAAGGGTTTATTTATGGAGAAGGGCATAAAATTTGTCCAAAACACTATAAAGAGTTGAAAGAAAAATTACCATCACATTTAGACAAATTTCAAGAGATGAATTTTTTTGATAGATTATTTGGAAAAGTATGTCCAATAGATAGATTTGACAAAAAGGAGAGATAACATGAGCGTAGAGGCATTCAAAATAATTGGTGGAAAAAAAATAAGTGGAGAGTTAGCAGTTGAAGGAGCAAAAAATGCAGCACTTCCAATTTTTGTAGCTACTTTAATAGAGAAAGGAACATACGTTTTAAATAATGTACCAAATTTAAGAGATATAAATACTTTAGTTCAACTTTTAGAAAGTTTAGGACTTGAAATAGAAAAGTTAGGAGATCACTCTTATAAAATAGTAAATAATGGACTGAAATCATTGGTTGCATCATATGATTTAGTAAAAAAGATGAGAGCATCTTTCTTAGTTATGGGACCGATGTTAGCTCATGAGAAAAAAGCGAAGGTTTCTTTACCTGGAGGATGTGCAATAGGTTCTAGACCTGTAGATTTACATTTAAAAGGATTTGAAGCTCTTGGAGTTAAAATTGATATAGACCATGGATATGTAGAAGGAGAAGCTGAAGAACTAATCGGTGGAAAAGTTGTTTTTGATTTCCCAAGTGTTGGAGCTACAGAAAACGTTATAATGGCTGCTGTAAAAGCAAAAGGAAAAACTATTATAGAAAATGCAGCAAGAGAACCAGAAATAGACGATTTGTGTAATTTTTTAGTGAAAATGGGTGCTAAAATAAATGGAATAGGAACCGGAAGATTAGAGATAGAGGGTGTTGAAAAATTAAATCCTTGTGAATACTCTATTATTCCTGATAGAATAGTTGCTGGAACATTTATAGTGGCATCACTTATGTTCGATGGAGCTATAACAGTTAAAGGTGTTGTTAGAGATCATATAGAAAGCTTTGTATCTAAATTAGAAGAGATGGGAGCAGAGTTTGAAATAGATGGAGATACTTTAACAACTAAAACAAAGCTTAAAGATTTGAAGCCAGTGAAGGCAACAACAATGCCTCATCCAGGATTCCCAACAGATTTACAATCGCCAATGATGACTTTAATGTGTTTGGTAAAAGGTACAAGTGAAATAAAAGAAACAATATTTGAGAATAGATTTATGCATGTTCCTGAACTAAATAGAATGGGAGCAGAGATAACAACAGATGCTAATATGGCAAGAATAGATGGAATAGATAACTTCTCTTCAGCTGAAGTTATGGCTAGTGACTTAAGAGCTGGAGCGTCGTTAATATTAGCTGGATTACTGGCAGAGGGTGAAACTATTGTAAATAGAATTTATCATGTAGATAGAGGATATGAAAACTTAGAGGTTAAACTTAGAGCTCTAGGTGCAGATATAGAAAGAATAAAAGTAGAAATATAAATAAGGGTGAGAAAATGGAAAAAGTAATAGGAATAAATCCTGTAATAGAGTTATTACAAAATAAGTCTAACAATATCGAGAAAATTGAGATTTTTAAAGGAATGAGAGAGGAGAAGCTTGGAAAATTAAAAGCTTTAGCTTCTGCAAGAAATATAAAAATATTCTCAGTTGGAAAAAAAGAGGAGAACTCTCAAGGAGTTGTAGCATACCTTAGTGATTATGATTACTACATCGAATTAGGTGAGTTTATAGAGAAAATAGCTAGAGATGAAAAATCAATAGTTTTAATTTTGGATGGAGTTCAAGACCCAAGAAACTTTGGTGCAATAATAAGAAGTGCTGAAATATTTGGTGTAAAAGGAATTATTATTCCTGAAAGAAACTCTGTAAAAATTAATGAAACAGTAATAAAAACATCAACAGGAGCTATTGAGCATGTTGATATAGTAAAAGTTACAAATATATCAGATGCGATAGAAAAATTAAAGAAGTTAGACTTCTGGGTTTATGGAGCTGAAGGTTCTGGAACTAAGTTCTATCATGAAGAGAAGTACCCTAATAAAACAGCTTTAGTTTTAGGAAGTGAAGGGGAAGGAATTAGAAAGAAAGTAAAAGAGAATTGTGATATTTTAGTAAAAATACCAATGCATGGAAAGATAAACTCTCTTAATGTATCTGTTGCTGGAGGAATCATACTTTCTGAAATAGCTAAAAACCTATATTAAATAAATAAACCTGTGGAAGTACAGGTTTTTTTATGCTATATTATGAGATAAAATGAAAAATTGATGGGGTGAAAAAATGAGAGAATATAACTTTGGCCAAATAGAAGAAAAATGGCAACAGAAATGGAAAGATGAAAATATTTTTAAAACTGAAGATAAAGTAGAAGGAAAAGAGAACTACTATGTTTTAGAGATGTTACCTTATCCATCAGGGAAATTGCACGTAGGACATGCTAGAAACTATACTATAGGAGATGTAATAGCAAGATATAAAAGAATGAAAGGGTATAACGTATTACATCCTATGGGATGGGATTCGTTTGGATTACCTGCTGAAAATGCTGCAATTCAAAATGGAGCACACCCTGCAATTTGGACAAAATCTAACATAGATAATATGAATAGACAATTGAAAATGATGGGATTATCTTATGATTGGGATAGAGAGATTGCGAGTTATACTCCTGAATACTACAAATGGAATCAATGGATATTCAAAAAAATGTTTGAAATGGGATTAGTTTATAAGAAAAAATCAACAGTAAACTGGTGCCCAGATTGTCAAACAGTTCTAGCTAATGAACAAGTTGAAGATGGTATGTGTTGGAGACATTCGAAAACTCCTGTTATTCAAAAGGATTTAGAGCAATGGTTCTTTAAAATAACTGATTATGCTGAAGAGTTATTAGAAGGGCATAAAGAGTTAGTAGCTGGATGGCCAGAAAAAGTATTAACAATGCAAAAGAACTGGATTGGAAAATCTATTGGTACAGAAGTTAACTTTAAGTTGGTAGAAAAAGATGAAAACTTACCAGTGTTCACAACAAGAGTTGATACATTATTTGGAGTAACTTATGCAGTAATAGCACCAGAGCACCCTTTAGTTGATGAAATAATAAAAATTAATCCATCAATAAAAGATGCCGTATCAGAAATGAAAAATACTGATATGATAGAAAGAACAGCTGAAGGAAAAGAGAAAAATGGAGTAAACACAGGTTGGCATGTGATTAATCCTGTAAATGGTGAAAAAGTTCAGCTGTGGATAGGGGATTATGTACTGATGAACTATGGAACTGGAGCTGTAATGGCTGTTCCTGCTCATGATGAGAGAGACTTTGCTTTTGCAAAAAAATATGATTTACCAATTAAAGTTGTAATCAATCCTATAGATAAAGAATCAAAAGAGGAGATTTCAATAGTTGCATCAGAAATGAAAAATGCATTTATTGGATCTGGAAAAATGACGAACTCTTCTGAATTTAACGGAGTATCTTCAAAAGAGGCTTTAGTTAAAATAGCAGAATTTGTAGAAGAGAAAGGTTTTGGAGAAAGAACAACAAAGTATAGATTAAAAGATTGGGGAGTTTCTAGACAAAGATACTGGGGAACACCAATTCCAGCTTTATACTGTGAAAAGTGTGGAGTAGTAATGGAAAAAGATGAAAATCTTCCAGTTTTACTACCAACAGACGTTGAGTTTACAGGAAATGGAAATCCATTAGAGACATCTGAAAGTTTCAAACATTCAATTTGTCCATGTTGTGGTGGGCCAGCAAGAAGAGATACAGATACAATGGATACTTTTGTAGATTCATCTTGGTATTTCTTAAGATATTGTGATCCTAAAAATGAAAACTTACCATTTGCAAAAGAGATTGCTGATGGATGGGCACCAGTAGACCAATATATTGGAGGAATAGAGCATGCAGTAATGCACTTACTATACTCTAGATTCTTCTCAAAAGTTTTAAGAGATATGGGTCTTCTTTCATCTAACGAGCCATTTAAAAGATTATTAACTCAAGGAATGGTATTAGGACCATCATATTACTCAGCTAATGAGAATAGATTCTTATATCCTGAAGAAGTAGAAATTAAAGGAAATTCAGCATTCTTAAAAACTACTGGAGAAGAGTTACAAGTAAAAGTAGAAAAAATGTCAAAATCAAAAAATAATGGTGTTGACCCAGAAATAATGATAGATAAGTATGGAGCAGATACAACAAGATTATTCATAATGTTTGCTGCACCTCCTGAAAGAGAGTTAGAGTGGAATGAAAATGGATTAGCAGGAGCTGCTAGATTCTTAAATAAAATTTGGAGATTAGTTTTAGAAAATAAAGAGTATTTAGCAGATACGTCAGAGATTGACTACTCTAAGTTGACTAAAGAGGATAAAGCTTTAGTAAGAAAGTTACATCAAACGATTAAAAAGGTAACTGAATCGATTGAAGCGGATTATCACTTCAATACTTCGATTGCTGCAACTATGGAGTTATTAAATGAGATGCAAGACTTTAGAGTTCAAGTTTTAGGAACGGATAAAGAGACATCTGAATCTAAAAAAATATTTAGAGAAGCTATGGTAAACGTGGTTGTAATGTTATCTCCATTTACTCCTCATTTCTGTGATGAGTTATGGCAAGAGATGGGTAATGAAGGGATGTTATTCTTACAAGCTTGGCCAACTCATAAAGAAGAGTTAACAATAGCTGATGAAATTGCAATAGCAGTTCAAGTTAATGGTAAGCTAAGAGGAACTTTAGAAGTAGAAAGAACAATTTCTAAAGAGGAAGTTCAAGCTAAAGCTTTAGAAATAGAGAATGTTAAGAAATTCATCGAGGGTCAAACAGTAGTTAAAATTATTGTTGTTCCAGGTAAAATTGTAAATATAGTTGTAAAGTAATAAAATAGGAGAGCAATTTTGCTCTCCTATTTTTATTTTTTGAATCTATCCCAAAAGTTAGGTTTTTGTGCGTTTCTCATCTTTTTTTCTTCAGCTTGTTCTTTGTGATAGTTTGACCAATTAGGATTATTTTTCATATTAGTTTTCATTTGCTTCATGTAGTTATATGTTGCTTTAGTATTTCTATATTTTGTTATAAAATTTGTCTTTATATCTATAAAAGTTTGTACAATTCCTTGGAAGAAACCAATAATTTTTTGGATTATTCTTTTGAAAGTTGTAAACTTGTAAACCTCTTTGCAGCTAGGACATCTATATTTAGCAACTTTATCCATTATTCTCATTTTCTCTTTACACTTAGGACATGTAATAACTATTTTTTTCATATTTTTATAATCCTCCGTTATTTATAAATTTCATCAATAAGTTCATCATAAATTTTTTCGTAGTTTAACTCTACTTCATTCCAAATCTCTTCAGATTTAACTCCTTGTGAAATTAGCATACAAAGTCCATTTTCGATCTGTTTATTATTAGAGTATGCAAATTTTAAAAATAGAGTTTCTTTAGGATTATATATTAAATCTAGAGCAAAGTCAAAGTTTAGAAGGACTTCTTTGGGTACAGGAGAGATTTCTGTATTAGGAAAAGTTCCAACTGGAGTAGCATTTATAATTAAATAGCCAGAAGTTTTCATAAGTTCGTCATATGAAATAGTAAACGAACTATGTAGCGTTTGTTTAGCTTTTTCCGGATCTCTAGAAACGGTATATACAATTGCTTTCAAGTCTTCAAGTGCTTTTATAGTAGCTTTTGCAGCTCCTCCACTTCCTAAAACAACGACTTTTTTGTTCTTTAGATTCAATCCCATTTTTTTAAAAGTTTTTATAAGTCCAAAATAATCAGTATTATAGGCAATTATCTTGTTATCAGAAAATTTTATACAGTTTGCAGCTCCGATCGCTTTAACTTCCGGCGAAAGTTCATTAACGAACTTTAGAATTGTTGTTTTATATGGGATGGTTATATTTAATCCTAAAATTCCATCTGCTTTTAGTGTAGATAAAAAGTGCTCTATAGAGTTTTCGTTATCCAAATCATAAATTTTATATTCGGCTTCTATATTGTATAGTTCGAATATTTTTTCATGAAGTGTTGGAGAGAATGAATAGGAAATATTTTTTCCAAGTAATCCAAATTTTTTCATAAATTAAATCACCTCTTTTTTTATAATAATTATATTATTATTTTTTTTAATAAACAATGATATTATATTTATAAATAAATTAAAAAAATAGTTACGGGAGGTAAATTAATTGAATTTTGATTTTTTAAAAAAAGTGATACTATTTAAAGATTTAGAGGAAAATGAAATAAAAGAGATGTTTAATACTATAAACTTTGATGTAAAGAAATTTGAAAAAGACGATATTGTTTTTTTTAGAGGAGATGTATTAGATGGTATTTCTATTGTTCTTAAAGGAAATTTAAGTGCAGAGATGTTAAAAGATACAGGTGATATTCAAAAGATAGAGAATTTATCTACTGGTGATTTAATAGCCTCAGCTTTTGTTTTTGGTCAAAACAATATTATACCTGTTGATTTAATCTCTTTAGAAAAAACTGAGATTTTACATATTGATAAAAAAAATCTTTTGAAATTATTTAATATAAAAGAAATGATTTTAATAAATTTTTTAAATGAAATTTCAGATAAAACTCAATTTTTATCAAATAAAGTTTGGAAAAATTTTAATGCGAAAACAATAAGAGAGAAAATGTTTGATTATATTCAGCAAAATAAAATAGATAATAAAATACTTTTTAAACATTCAATAAAAGAGTTATCTGAAATATTCGGAGTTAGTAGACCCTCTTTGTCTAGGGTAATTAGTGAATTTGTTGAAGAGGGGATACTAGAAAGAGATGGAAAAAATAGATTTAAATTAAATTTATGAAAAATTTAATAAAAAGTAAAAAAAACTTGTTGACACAGTTTAAAATTTATGTTATTATACTTCTTGTAGCGGGGACAACCGCACAACATTGAAAAGGACATTAACAACCGAATAGAGAAAATAGTCAGAAGTTATGAAAATAACAAAAT
>NZ_JRJZ01000032.1:0-109937 GCF_000800875.1 Cetobacterium sp. ZWU0022 | reverse complement strand
AATCGATTGCACTCTCTAACGTTAACTCTCTAGAAAAGGCTGCTGTCGAAAGTAATACCAGTAATCCTAATAACTTTTTCATTAATTTCCTCCTGTTAGTAATTTTAAAATACTATTTACAACTAATTCTACTTCTTCCTCTAAATTAATTGCTTTTATTCTATCTTTAAATTCATCAATATCACTTATAAAATAATCATCTGCATTTTTAAAGAAAAGTCTTTCTAATCTATAAGATTTTATTCCACCCATAATAAATATAACCATTATATCAATCTCTTCATCTGAGAAATTTTTATTTTGAATATTTTTTATTATCTCTTTTAAAAATTTTCTATTTAAAAATTCTATTTTTAACAATTTTTCTCTCAAAACAGGTGTTAGATGTTCTAAATTTCTTGTTAAATTTATTAAAATTAAGTGAGATTGTAAATTCTCTGAAGATATTGTAAATCTTTTTATTATAAATAATTTTAATTGCTCTTTATAATCTAATGGTTGCTTTAACAATACTTTTAACTCTTCTTCTCTTATTTTATAAACTCTTTCTATAATCTCTTCTAACAATATATCCTTAGATTTAAAGTATGTATAAAAACTTCCTTTAGCTATTCCTAAATCGTTAGTAATATCCTCAACTCTTGTTTTAAAAATACCTTTTTTTAATAATACCCCTTTGGCAGCTTCTAAAATTTGCTCTTTTTTTTGGTTTAACATTAAGCCCCCCTTTTTTTCTAATATAAAATGACTAAATAGTCATACAGCACATTCTAATCTAAAATGACTATTTAGTCAATGGTTTTTTTCTTTTTTTTACCACACATTGTGTGCATTTGAATTAAATCCAGATGATGTCGAGTAATACTTCGCATCTATTGGTTTGTTTTCGTGTACTAATATCAAACCTTTAGTTGATTTAACTGCTCCAGTCGCTAAATCATTTTCATCAAGATTATTATAAACCTGACTTTGTGTACTATCTAAAATATGAAAGCCTGATTTACCGTATCTATTTCTTAAAATATCTTTTGCGGCATAGGTTCTTGCTGCAACAGCTTGAACTTTTAAAGCTTCCATCCCAAAGCTTTTTGGCATTTCACTTGGTACAACTTGTAATAAGTAATCTTCAATATCTATTTCATTTATTAGATTTAATCTTGTTCCACCCTTAGCTAATCTTATTTCAAAATTACCTCTATAAGTTGGATGAGTATAATTTTTTACATTTCTTTTTATATTTGTTAAAGATACCATTCTATTAGATGAGATAGATATATAGTTTTTAGTTTTCAACCTTAATTTCCCAGCAACTATTACATGAGTAAATCCATCTTTAGTTATAAAATCTACAGCTGTTCTTGGATTTAGATTTACATTTCCATCTTTACTTCTAATTTTTATCGACCCTAGAGAATACATTGATATCTTTGTATGATCTATCGTAGAAAATCCTGTTGTCATTATTCCTACTCTTAATTTTTCATTAATTCCACTCACTGATCTTATGCTTTTTAATTTAGTATCAGCATAATATCTATCTAAAACCTTTTTATAAGAATAACCTTTATTCTTAGTTAAATCCATTGCAGACCACTGTGGAACCCCAGCTCCATGTCCAAATCCACCACCATATATATTATATGCTCCATTACTAGATCTTTCAATAGATAAAAATGCAGATGGAAGAAGAGATGGATTTCTCGAAATCGGTTTATCTAAATAAGATAAACTTCCACCTTTAGCACCATATATATTTATTTGAGATGTCGTACTACTTTTGCTAACCCCTAAGACACTTCTCACATTCCCTTCTTTTGCTACAATATATTGACCTCTAGTCCCTTTTATCATCAATTTTATAACTAATCCAGATTTTCCTCTTTGAAGTACTCTTATATCTGTAACTTCACCAATTGGATTTAATGGTAATGGTTTTGATATCCACTGACCACTAGAGTGAGTAAGTACCTCTTTTGGTCTTCTATTTGCTAATGATACTAAGTTCTTATTTAAAATATTGCTCATCTCTTTTTTACTTAAGCTTAATTTCCATCTCCAATAACTAGAAGCATCACCATTTCCTCTTGCTTTAGTATTTTTATAAAATGCTAAAAATTCAGCTTCTGAATATACTTTAAAAGGAGTCTTTGGAGATTCCATATCATTTACATATTTTAAATATGGTATCGAATTCGCTATTGGGAGATTATCTTTCTTGTGAATTCCGTATAAATCTACTCTATCTCCTTTTAAATTGCTTCCTTTACTTGATGCTTTTCCACTTTCAACTCGTTTATAATAATCCTGCTTCGAAGTACTACTACATCCCGCAAGAGCTAATAAGATAAAACTTGTACTTATTATTGTTTTCATTTTAGTCATTTTCATTATATTTTAATTCCCTTTTCTAAAATATATTTTCTAACTCTTTCTAACTCTTCAGCTGTATCAACTCCTATGATCTCATAAGGTGTTTCTAAAACTTTTATTCTATAACCATTTTCTAAAACTCTCAACTGCTCTAAAGATTCTGAATTTTCTAAAGGTGTACTTTCTAACTTCGAATACTCTAGTACAAATTCTCTTTTATATCCATATATTCCTACATGTTTAAAATATATGTCTAAATTTTCATTTCTAGGATATGGAATTACACTTCTAGAAAAATAAATTGCATAATCTTTTTTATCAGTAATAACTTTAACAAAATTCGGATTTTCTATATCCTCTTTTTTATTTAATTTATGTTTTAATGTTGCCATTTTCAAATCATTTTCCTGTTTAAAAACCTCTATTAAAGAGTTTATCATATCTGCTTCAATCAATGGTTCATCACCTTGAATATTTATTACTACATCATAATCTGTTATCTTATCACAAACCTCTGCTATTCTACTAGTTCCATTTAAGTGGTTAGTATCTGTCATAATTACATCCCCACCAAAATTTTTTACTACATCAAAAACTTCTTGAGAATCTGTTGCTACAACAACTCTATCCAAATTTGATTTCATAGCTCTTTTATAAACCCATTCTATCATTGTATGACCACAAATATCCTTTAATGGCTTTCTTGGTAATCTTGTTGACTCATATCTTGCTGGAATTACTCCTAAAAACTTCATTTTACAACCTCCAAAATTCAATGTATAATAAGATTATACAAGAATATCATTTTAAAAAAAAGAGTTTTTATACTTAAAAAGGAGAAATTTATGTTACGTATTTATTTTGTAAGACACGGTGAAACAATTTGGAATACACTTAAAATATTTCAAGGAAGATCTAACTCACCTTTAACTGAGTTAGGAATTGAGCAGGCGAAGAAACTTTCTGTTTTTTTAAAGGATATAGAGTTTAATAAAGTTTATTCTTCACCTCAAGAGAGAGCTATGCAAACAACTAAACTTATCTTAGGAGATAGAAATATTGATATCGTTTCAATTGATGAGTTTCAAGAGATTAATATGGGAAAAGTTGAAGGTATTCCAAGGGAAGATTTTGAAAAGAATTATCCTATTGAATATCACAATTTCTGGAATAATGCTATAGATTATAATCCAAGCGCATACGAAGGTGAAAGCTATCAAGAGATTCTTGAAAGAGTTCAAATTGGATTAAATAAACTTATAAATGAAAATTCTTCTGGAAATATTCTAGTTATAAGTCATGGAGTTACGCTAAAAGCTATTTTCAATATTATTAATGAAAAAGGAATTGATGAGTTTTCAAAACAAGCTGTTCCTGAAAATACAAGCACAACTATTGTTGAATATGATACAACTGGATTTAAAATTGTTAAGTTTTCAGATACAGATCATTTAAAATAATTTTTTGATATTGACACAAAGGAATTTATGTAGTATTAAAGTACTAAACTGTATATTGTTATCTATTTTAATCAGGGGGTGAATTTTTTGGGAAATAGCAAATTTAATGTCAATATAAAAGTAATGGGCATTGGTGGCGGTGGTATAAATGCTCTTGATGAGATTGTAAATTCTGATATTGATGAAGTTACTTTTTTTGCACTTAATACCGATCTTCAAGATTTAAATAGCTCCAAAACTCCTCATAAAATTCAACTTGGACCAACGACAACAAAAGGTCTAGGTTGTGGAGGAAATTTGGAACTAGGTGAAAAAGCAACAAAAGAAAGCCTCTCATTTATAAAAAATATTCTTCGAGGAACAGACTTCTTATTTTTAACATCTACAATGGGTGGTGGAACTGGAAGTGCAGCAACATCTCTAATTGCTAAAATTGCTAAAGAGATGAATATTCTAACTGTTGCTATTGTCACTAAACCTTTTTCTTTTGAAGGAAAAAGGCGAATGAAAATTGCAGAAATAGGGATAAAAAATCTTACTCCATTTGTTGATTCACTTATTGTTATTCCCAATGATAAACTTTTAGATAACTCAAAACCAAATATAACAGTTCAAGAAGCCTTTAAAAAAAGTAACCATGTTCTTCTCACTGCAGTAAAAGGAATGACGGATTTAATGCTAGCAAAAGGACTTATCAACCTAGATTTTGCTGACATAAAATCTCTTCTTTTAAATTCTGGAGAAGCTATCTTAGGTTTTGGTGAAGGCTCTGGAGAAAATAGAGCGTATAAAGCTGCTATGGCTGCCGTTGACTCTTCTCTTTTTGAAAGGACAATGACAGGAGCAACAAAACTTCTAGTTAATATTGTTGGCCCTAAAGATTTAAATTTAATTGAATCTAGTATAATTGTTGACACTATGAAGCAAGAGTGTGCCGCTGACATAGATGACGTTCTATTTGGAGTTTCCATTGATGATAACTCTTTAGATACTTTAAAAGTTATTTTAGTAGCTAATTCATTTTCAAATATAAAAAAAGGACTTTAAAAGTCCTTTTTTTAATCTAATTTATCTAGGTATTCTTTTGGTAGAGGTAACTCTATTTTTAAACCATATTTTGGTATTTCACAATAATAAGAGAATAAGAACATATTTTTTCCAGCTTTTCCATATTTCCCATCTCCAACTATAGGATGACCTAGGTTTGAAAGTTGAACTCTCAATTGATGTGTTCTTCCTGTTTCTAATCTTCCTTCTAAAATAGTTTTCTTCTTTCCTCTTTTTAAGATTTTGAAATAAGATATGCTCTCTTTCGCTCCATCTTCATAAGAATCAAGTTCAACAACCTTTGTTTCCTCTTTTTTTAGATATGTTTTAAGAGTGAAACTATCTTTTAAAACCAAACCATCTACAAGAATATAGTATTTTTTCTCGGTATTTCCCTCTCTAACCTCTTCAGCTAATTCTCTTGTTACAGTTAGATTCTTCGCACCTATTACTAACCCAGATGTAGATTTATCAATTCTATTTACAAAATTAAATTCATCAGTTTTATAGTAGCTCTTAAATAACTCTGAAAGACCGTATTCATGACCACTTCCTTTGTGCATAACCATATCTGCCTCTTTGTTAAATATAACTACTTTTTCATCCTCATAAACAATACCTTTTTTTAAACTTTCCATATCTTTAGCTGATATCTTCATAAATGATTTTATCTCTGTTTCTCCACCAGATAGTAAAACCTTGACTATATCGCCCTCTTTTAATCTATAGTTTTCTTTAGATTTTTTCCCATTAACTTTTATTTTTCCAGTTCTAATCCCTTTAAAAATTTCAGTCAATGGAGTATTTTCATATTTTTTTCTTAAAAATCTATCTAATCTAACTTCATGAAAACTAGAGTCTATTACATATTCCATAACTACTCCCTATAAACATTTATACTTTGAACGATTCCTAGCATAGCAAATGCAAACAAAAATGATGTTCCTCCATAACTCATAAGAAGAAGAGGAAGCCCTGTAACTGGCATTATACCTGTTACCATTCCAACATTTATTACGATGTGGAAAAAGAATATTGCAGAAATTCCATAGCAAATTAATTTTCCAAATCCTTCAGATTTATCTCCTATTCTTAAAATTCCCCATAGAAGTAACACATAAAGAACTAGTAGAACACATCCACCTACTAAACCTCTCTCTTCTAAAAACACTGCCGCTATAAAATCTGTATGTGATTCTGGTAAAAATCTCAATTTACTTTGAGTTCCTTGCAAGAATCCTTTCCCGAAAACTCCACCTGATCCTACCGCTATCATTGATTGAGTTACATTCCATCCACTGCCTAATAAATCTGCTTCTGGGTTTAAAAATGTTAATACTCTTTCTTTTTGGTAATCTTTTAATAGAAAAAAGTATCCTATTGGTGCCATTGATATTCCTGCTATTCCTAATAAAATTATAGTTTTCCAATCTATTCCGTTTATAAAAACTAAAACTAAATATAAGAAAACTATAACTAAAGATGTTCCTAAATCTGGTTGAGCAGCTATAAGTAAAAATATTGGAATAATATGAAAACTTGTTGCCACAATATTTTTTAATCCTGAAAATTTACTATTAAATTTAGTAGCTAAAACTTCGGAAAATGTTAGTACTATAAATAACTTTGAAAACTCAGATGGCTGTATTGTTATAAACCCTAAGTCAATCCATCTTTGAGCTCCTAATCTTTTATCTCCAATAATAAAAACTAATAACAGGAAGATCACATTTATCAGATAAATAATTTTATAATATTTTCCATAGACTCTATAATCTATAAAAGCAAAGGTAAAATATGTAACTATACCTAATCCTATCCAAACAATCTCTTTATAAAAAAATGATGTTCCTTTATGAATAGTCGCACTGTAAACTGTCAGTAAACTTATCACGACTATGCAAAGTGCCATATATAAAATCATATTTTTCATTTTTTTTATTCTTTTAACTGTTACTACTAAATCATGATTTTTTCCCATCAATTTCTCCTATTTCCCTGTATGACCAAATCCACCTTCAGCTCTAACAGTTGTAGATAACTCTTCTACTTCCTCAAATTCCATTTTATAAACCTTTTGAAGAACTAATTGTCCAATTCTCTCTCCAGGGTTTACTATGAATTCATCATTACTTAAATTAATTAATATAACTCCAACTTCTCCTCTGTAATCAGAATCAATTGTTCCAGGTGTATTAACTAAAGTGATTCCATGCTTCAATGCCAATCCGCTTCTAGGTCTTACCTGAACTTCATATCCAAAAGGAATCTCCATTTTTATTCCTGTTGGAATTAATTTTCTTTCCAATGTTTTTAGTGTTACTGGTTCTGTTATATTTGCTTTTACATCCATTCCAGCTGCACCTTCTGTCATATACTTTGGCGCTTCTACTCCATTTTCTAACACTAATTTCACAATAACTTTTTCCATTTTATCCCCTTATATATTACCTAAAATAGTTTTAGATAGTTTATCTTCTATAAATATTTTTTTTGCAACTCTCTTTATATCTTCAAGTGTTACGTCTTCAATCTCTTTGATTACTGAATCAATATCTTTCACATAACCATGAACTAAATATGATCCTGCCATTCTAGTCATTTTCCCCTTACTACTTTCAAGTCCAAATGTAACCATACTTAAGAATTGATTCTTTGCTCTATTTAATTCTTTTTCTGTTATTCCATTTTCTTTCAGTTCTTTTAATTCACTTTCGATTATAGATATAACCTCTTTATAATCCTCATGTGTAGTTCCTGCATATACAGTGAATAGTCCACCTTCGTCAAAATTAGAAGTATATGAATAAACAGAATAAGCCAATCCTCTTTCTTCTCTTATTTTCTGGAATAATCTCGAGCTCATGTTTCCACCTAAAACATTTGATATAACTGACATTGCAATCCTATCTTCATCAACATTTGAAACTCCAGGAGTATTTAAACATAGATGTACTTGATTTGTTTCTTGAGAGATTACTTTTTCACCTGAATTTATAAGCATACCACCATCATACGCTCTAGGAGTACTATTATCTTTCAATTGCCCTATCCCATTATTCAGCTGTTTAAATACATTATCATGATCTATATTTCCTGCAACTGCAACTATTAAATTCTCAGGTTTATACATATCATTAAAATATTTTAAAATGGCTTTTCTATCTATCTTTTTTAAACTCTCAATTGAACCGGCTATTTTCTTACTTTGAACACCTGTTATTGCGAAAGCCAAATTCTCCTCATGTACAACCTCTTCTGGAATATCCTCATACATTCTAATCTCTTCTATGATTACATTTCTTTCCTTTTCAATGTTTTCATCCGTAAACGTTGAGTTTAGAAACATATCATTTAGAATATCAATTCCTTTATGTAGGGTATTTGATGTCATTTGAATATAATAAGCTGTTTTTTCAACACTTGTATATGCATTTATCATTCCACCTTGATCATCAATCTCTTCTGAAATCTCTTTAGCTGTTCTATTTGTTGTCCCTTTAAATAATAAATGCTCTATAAAATGAGAGATTCCCTCTTCACCAGGCAATTCATTTTTTACTCCAGCTCTTACAAAAAAACCTAAGCTTGCAGTATTTATACTTTTTATATCCTCTGTTAGCAATGTTATTCCATTATCTAACTTCTCAACTTTTATACTCATTTTCCTCCTTAATATTCAGCTTTCCTCATGAAGTATATCCCCAAACATAAAAATATAATATTTGGAATCCATCCACTTATAAACGGGTTCAATATCCCATTTACACTTAAAGCCTCAAATGATGCTTGAACTATATAATATGAATATCCCAATCCTACACTTAATGCAATACTTATTGCCGAAGCTCCTCTTACATATCTACTTCCTAAAGATAATCCTAAAAACGAAACTATAAAGCTAGCAAAAGGAAATGAATATCTCTTTCCTAAAACTGCAAGTGATTCTTTTATATCTCCACCTGTTATACGAATATCTCTAATTGTTTTGGTTATCTCAGCATTTGTCAACTCATCAGGATCTCCTTGTATAGTTATAAAATCTCCTGGAGCCTTATCTAATTCTAAATCAATATAACTTTTTTCAACTTTCTGAGCTTTATTTTCAAAATTATTAATAACTACATCTTTTAAAATCCAAGTATTTTTATCATTATCAAAAACTCCACTCTTCGCAGTTATTATCTCTTTAATATTTTGAAACTCCTCATCTAATTTTATAATCTCTAAAGTGTTTCCCATATTTTTTATTCTATCAATCTCTTTTATATAGTAAACTATATTTTTTTCAGTTCTTAAAAAAGCATTGTTTTTTGTTGTTGGTAAAACTCTTGTTGAAATATCTCTTCCTGCTCTTAATGCTCGACTTTTACTCAATGCAAAAGGATGAACTCTATTCATTACCTGAAAAACAACTAAAGATATTAAAAATGATAATATTATAGGAAATCTTACAATTCTTCTAAAACTTATTCCTGATGTTTTCAATGAAATTATCTCTAAATTAGATGCCATTCTATTTATACACATCAACGATCCTAAAAGTATTGCCAAAGGTGTAACCTCTATAAATATTTTAGGTAATAGATATAATATGTACGTTATTGATTCTGATATACTCATTCTTCCTGCTGTTATATATCTTATTATTTTAAACAATTGACTCAATATAAATATATTAATAAATGCAATCAAACTTAGAAAAAATGATTTTAAAAAATTTTTACTTATATATATATCTAACTTCTTCATCTAGCACCACCTGCTTTTCTTTTATATAGTAATAATGTTCCACCAACTAATAATAGATTTGGTAGCCAAACTCCTACATAAGGTGACACTATCGCCTTATTTGCCATTACCATTCCAACATTCAAAAATACAATATAAGTAAATATAACTGCTAAACTAATTCCAAAACTTGCACCTTTACCACTTCTATGATGCCCAATTGAAAGTAGAACACCAAGTACTGCTAAAACAACTGTTGAAAGTGGAATCGCTATTTTTCTATTAATCTCTACCAAATATGGTATTTTTTCAATTTTATTTTTATCTTTTAGTCCTTTAAATAGATCTTTTATCGACATCGCTTCTATATCTTTCACTTCAATACTTATCTCTTGGAAGTATGAACTTAAAGGAATTTTCTTTTGTTTAAATTCACCTTCTAACTTTAGCGTACCATCTGGATTAAAAGTATAGAACTTCGAATCCTCTAATACCATATTTACATTTTTCCAATATGCTTTATCACCTAATAATATTGTTGGATATGTACTCTTGTCATCTTTTTGAAAGATAAGAACATTTTGAGCTTCATTAGTTTTTCTTTCTATTCTATCAATATACAAGCTATATTCATCTACTTCATCTATCAATATCTTTTCTTTTAATTGAAAAACAGGATTTTCATACGCTATTTTCATAGTTATCTCTTCTAGCTTTGTAAATGATCTTGGAATAATACTTTCCTGTAAAAAGAAAATAAATATTGTTATTATTGAAGCCAATAATACTATTGGCTTCAATATATCTTTTAACGACATTCCTATTGAACTCATTGCTGTAGCTTCACTTGTTCTAGTAAATTTAGAAAAAGTTATCATAACTCCTAAAAATACACCCATGGGTATTGTTTGAGATAAAATTGGAGGAAGGTAAAATGATAATATTCTTAATACATCTATCATAGATATCCCTTTTACTATTATATTTTCCATAAGAGAAACTATTATCTCTATTAAAAAAATAAACGTAAATAGTGAAACTCCAAATATTATTGGCATTTTTACATCTTCCAATATATATTTCTCTATTATTTTCATTTTTTTCTCCTAAAACATTTTATTAAAATACTTTTCTACCAGTTCTTTTCCTTTAATGTAATTCAACTCTGATTTAAGTTCCTTTGGCAGATACTCTTCTATATAATGAGATTTTTCTAAGAAAACTTCATTCGTTTTGCTTTCAATCCCATATTTTTTTAAAGCAGTATACTTCTGAGCTGAATAATTAAAAATAAACAGTACAATTACTGCAACTACTAGCCCTTTTACTAAACCAAATATTCCTCCAAGTCCTCTTGATAAAAAACCTTTATTTTGATTTTTTAAAATAACCCCTATGAAGAACATCAAAATAGCTATTGCAAAATAAGAAGCTATAAAAACTCCTATATATGTTAGTAAAAAATTGTTTTCATTATGACTTATTGATAACTTGTTCATAACAATTGGTGTAAATTTTTGAGCTATTATAAAATCTATAAAGATTCCAAATATTGAAAAAAATTGTAATAAAAATCCATCTTTCAATCCTTCAATTACTGCAAATATAAGTATTATTGCTATTAAAATATCTAAGTACATAATTATTCCCCCTTAAATTAATTATTTACTACTCTTACCCATAAAGCTTTTAAATATAAAGTTTCTGGAACATGTAATATCCATGGATGATCTTCTGGTTGATAGTTAATTCCGATTACTTGTAATAGCTTTCCATTTTTTGAAGCTGCCATTCTCGTAACTTCTATTAAATCTTGAAGACTCATATGGTATGCACATGTTATAACTCCTACAATTCCTCCATCTTCTATTAATTTAAAACTCTCATCACAAAGACTAAAGAACATATCTCTTCCTCTTGGAACATCTATTCTTTTCTTTATTAAAGATGGTGGGTCTAATGTTATTACATCGAATTTTTCTCCTCTATTTGCTAATATTTTTAGCATTAAGAACGCATCACCCTCTGCTGTTTCAAATTCATTAGTGAATTCGTTTAACTCATAGTTCTCTTTACATAACTCTAACGCATGTGGTTCTTTATCAATCGCAACAACTTTTTTACATCCTTCCTTTAATGCAGCAACTGAGAACCCACCACTACTTGAGAAAACATCAAGGAATCTTGTATTCTCATTTAAAAATGGTCTAATAAATTTTCTAGAATCTCTTTGATCCAAGAAGAATCCTGTTTTTTGTCCATCAACTATATCTACTAAATATTTTAATCCATTATCTTCCATAACTATTCTATCTGGAATTTCTCCATATATAATTCCTGTTTGTTGCTCTACTCCCTCGTGAGTTCTATTTTCAACATCACTTCTCTCATATATTCCCTTTGGTTTCATAACTTTCTTAATTGCATTTATTATCTCTTGTCTAAAAGCTACTTCTAATCCTGAATTTCTAAATTGAACAGATACATATTTATCAAACTTATCAATAATTAATCCTGGAATTCCATCTGCCTCTGAATAAAACGCTCTTACACAGTTAGTTTCTGCTAAGATATGTTTTCTCTTTTCATAAGCTCTTTTTATTTTTTCTAAAATAAGAGTTTTGTCTACAGCTACATCTTTTGTTGTTAACATTCTTACATAAGCATTTGTTGATTCTGCAACATATCCTTTTCCAACAATCTCTCCATCCGTTGTACAAACTTCAACTATATCTCCATTTTCAATTTTTCCAAATGTATCTGCTATTTCATCTTTGAAAACATTCGGATAAAAATTCCTAATTTTTTTCTCTTTTCCTGATTCTAATATTACTTTTGCCATTTATTTTCTCCTTTAAACTTTTCCTATTAAACTATTAACTAAATAAGGTTTTCCATCTCTTAAGTAAACTCTGCTAACTCTTCTACTTAAGCCTGTAAAAAGCTCATAGATTGATGAGCCTACTATTTTTGATTTTTCAAAAATATCTTCTCCCATAACAACCACTTCATCTCCTGCTTTTACCTTATCTTTTAACTCCTTTGGTATTCTTACCATCAACATATCCATGCATACTCTTCCAACTATACTGCACTCTACCCCATGAATTTCAACTGTTCCCTTATTTGACAGCTCTCTTCTAAAGCCATCTGCATATCCTACAGTTATCGTTGCTATTAAGTCACCCTTATGCCCTTTTCCTACTCTTCCATAAGATATATCTATATCCTCTTTTAGTTCTTTAATGAAAAGAATTCTACTTTTTAAAGTAAATACTCTTTTTAAACCTTCTATTACTCCCTCTCCATAAACACCATACATTATTATTCCAGCTCTAACTAAGTTACTTTGAGGAATTTTAGAAAACTTTAATATTCCACCACTATTAAGAATATGGATATATTTTATCTCTTTCAACTTTTCAAAATATTTAAATTTTTCTAACTGTATTTTTGTATAGTTTACCGATTCGTCATCTGACTCATCTGAAACCGATAGATGAGAATACACACCAACTACATCAATATTTTTCGCCTTACATATTTCAATAGCTTTTTTAGCTTCATCTACTGTAAATCCTACTCTTCCCATCCCTGTATCTACTTTTATATGGACTTTCAATGAAAGATTGTTCTCATAAATATACTCTATTTGAGTGAAATCAGTTAAAGTTACTTGAATATCTTTCTCTTGGGCATTTTTCAACTCTTCGTTAAAAGTTCCAGCTAAAATTAAAACTTCTTTTTTAAAACCGCTGTTCCTTAGTTCGATCCCCTCTTCTAAAGATGAAACACCAAATATTTCTACTCCCATATTTGATAGTTCTTTCGCTACTGTAACTGCTCCCATTCCATAGGCATCTGCTTTTATAATTGCCATTATGTCTCTGTCATGAGATAGTTCTTTTATTTTTTTTATATTATATTCTAAGTTATCTAGATCTATCTCTGCCCACGTTCTCATTGCTTCCTCCAACTCTTATTAAGTAGATTAAGCCACCTTTTTCAGGTGGCTTTTTTTATTATACTACAATCTTTTCTTCAGGATCTGAATTATCATCGTCATCATCTTTTTTAGGTTCGTATTTTTCATCTCTTTTTTTCTCAAAAAGATATACTAACGGAGCTGAAATATAAAGCGAAGAATATGTTCCAACACCTATCCCTACTAATAGAGTTGTTGTGAATGTTCTTAAGCTATCTCCACCGAAAACTAAAATTGCTACTAAAGCTAATAACGTTGTAACTGAAGTATTAATTGATCTTACTAAAACTTGGTTTAAACTTCTGTTTAGTACTTCTCCAAAAGTCATATCCGATTTTTTTCTTAAACTCTCTCTAATTCTATCATAAATAATGATTGTATCATTAATAGAATATCCTAATATTGTTAATATCGCCGCTATAAATGGAGTATCTACTTCATAACCCAATAGTGCGATTACTCCTAAAGCTGCCGTTACATCATGTAATAGTGTTAATATTCCAGCTATTGCAAATTTAAATTCATATCTCATAGTTATATATAGAACTATTAATAATCCTCCAATTACCAAAGCATAGATAGCTGAAGTTTTTAACTCTTGACCTATTGTTGCTCCAACTTTTTCGGCTCTTTCTAACTTATAATCACCTATATCTTTAAGTTTCGTTAGTAACTCTTGAGTTTGAGCTTCGCTCATCTCAGCTGTTCTTATTATTACATTATTATCAGCTTGAGAAACTTGAACTTTTCTTGCTGTTGATGCTAGTTGCGGGATTTCTACAGCTAATCCATCTAGTTCTTTATTAACTTCAGCTAAAGTTATATTATTTGTATAGTTTAATTGAATTAAACTTCCACCAGTAAAATCTATTCCATAATTTAATCCTTTAGCAAAGAACATTCCTAGGAATACCATAAAAGATATTGTTGATAACATTACCCATTTTTTACTATGCTTTATTACCTCAATATACATCTACTTACCCCCTTTTCACACCGAAGAACTCTGTTCTTTTTATTTTGAATAGATCTACAATAGTTGTTAACAGAACTTTTGTTATAAAAATAGCTGTAAGCATTGAAGCTACTGTTCCTATCGTTAAAGTTACTGCAAACCCTTTTACAGTTCCAGTACCAAACATAAATAACACAAGAGCTGTTAATAACGTTGTAACGTTAGCATCGATTATTGAAGCTATCCCCTTACTGAATCCAAGTTTTATTGCTCCTGCTATAGTATTTCCTAATTTCAATTCATCTTTTATTCTTTCAAATATAATAACATTCGCATCTACTGCCATACCTGCCGAAAGAATCATACCTGCTATACCAGGTAATGTTAAAGTTGCATCTATAAAGTTTAACATTGCGAACATTACAAGTCCAAAGCTTAATAGAGCTAAATCTGCAACGAATCCTGGAAGTCTATACATGAACAACATGAAAACTCCAATTAGTCCAACAGCAACCATAGCTGCTGTTTTACTCTGAGCAATTGATTCATCTCCTAAAGATGCTCCAACTATTCTTGTTTCAATTATTTCAGCCTTAACTGGCAGTGCTCCTGCATTTAAAAGTGTCGCTGTTTTCTTAGCTTCATCTGGAGTATAGTTTCCTGTTATCACTCCATTTCCACTTGGAATTTCACTATTGATTGATGGAGCGGTTTGAACTTCACCATCTAAAGTTATAGCTAATCTTCTTCCTATATTTTCTCTTGTTATTCTTGCAAACTCCTTAGCGCCCTCTATACTCATTTCAAATTGAATCTGAGGTCTACCTAAGTTATCATAAGATACTTCTGCTTTTTTTAGAGCTCCACCTGTTAGCAGTGTTGGTCCTAATGAACCGTCATCATTCATTATTTTAAACTCCATTAAAGCTGTCTTACCTATCATATTAACCGCTTCTTCTGAATTTGTAATTCCAGGTAACTCTATTATAACTCTATCCATACCTGCTCTTTGAACAACTGATTCTGCCACTCCAAGACCGTTTATTCTTCTATCTAAAACCTCTATTAATCTATTCATTGCATCATCATCCAATTGTGCTCCAGACTCAGGCTGAGCTTGTAATACTACATAAACTCCACCTTTTAAATCCAATCCTAACTTAGTCGGTCTCATCACTGCTAACCACCAAGAACAAACTAGTATAACTAATACAAAAAATAGTTTTGTCATCCCCTTAAAATTCATGTTCGCCTCCACTTAGTTATTTTTTCATGTCTAAAAAGGTTTGTAATATGATTGCTGCTGCTACCTTATCAACTACTTTCCTTTTCTCTTTGGCTCCCCTTAAATTTGTTTCGTTTAACATTCTATCTGCTGAAACAGTGGAAAGTCTTTCATCTACTTCGAAGAACTCTAATCCTTCGATAGATTTATTTAGTTTCTCCATAAATTCTCTTACTTTTTCGGCTTGACGCTTCTCTGTTCCATCTAAACTTTTAGGGATTCCAATTACTATGGATTTAGTATTTTCCTCTCTACAAAGTTCAGCGATTCTTTTTACTGCTTTTGTCTTTCTTCTATCTATAACTTCTAGGGGAGTGGCTACCATCCCCATTAGATCTGATTTCGCCACTCCAATTCTTACATCTCCTACATCTAAAGAAAGATATCTTTTATACATATAATCTTCCTCCAATTATAATGAACTTGCTAAAATCTCCTTAACTGCAGCTAAAGCTTCTTTAACTTTTGCTCCATTTTTTCCTCCAGCTTGTGCGAAGTCAGGTCTTCCTCCACCATTTCCTTCAGCTATCTTAGCAGCTTCTCTTACTAAATCTCCAGCTTTTACTTTTCCAATTAAATCTTTTGTTACTCCAATTGCGAATATAGCTTTATCATTATTTGATCCTAAAGCAATTACACAACTTCCTAATTTATCTTTTGCTTTATCAACGATTTCTCTTAATGAATCAGCTTCTTTATCTGTGAAGTCTTGTACTAAAACTTTAACTCCGTTTATCTCTTCAACTTGATCAAATAGAGAGTTTGCTTCAAATGTTGCCACTTTAGCTTTTAAAGTTTCAACTTCTTTCGCTAAATCTCTTACTTCTTCAACAACTTTTTCAGATCTCTCTTCAACTTTGTTTACATCCGTTTTTAAATTTTTAGCTACTCTTTTCATTGTTTTTTCCATCTCTAAAATAGCTAAGTAAGCTTTATAACTTGTTTGAGCTTCTATTCTTCTTACTCCAGCAGCTACTCCAGCTTCTGAAACTATTTTAAATATACCAATTTTACTGATATTATTTATATGTGTTCCACCACAAAGTTCCATCGAATAGTCTCCAATAGTTACAACTCTAACTTCATCTCCATATTTATCTCCGAATAAAGCTGTCGCTCCTTTAGCTTTAGCATCATCCATAGACATTACATCTGCATTTACAGCTGTTGCCATAAAGATTCTTTCGTTTACAGCTTTCTCTACTTTTTCTAACTCTTCAACTGTTAATCCTTCATAGTGATTGAAGTCAAATCTTAATCTATCTGCTCCACAAGATGATCCAGCTTGTTGAACATGAGTTCCTAATACATCTTTTAAAGCTTGATGTAATAAGTGAGTTGCAGTATGATTTTTAGCTACTTCCTCTCTTCTTACTGGATCTACAGTTAAGTTTAGTAAAGTTCCCTCTACTAACTCTTCCATTCCACTTTCAATTTCAACAATATGAGTATATATCTCTTTTTGCTTTTGAACATCTAAAACTTTAGCTACTAAGTTTTCTCCTTCTACGATTCCGTGGTCAGCTTCTTGTCCTCCCGACTCAGCATAGAACGGAGTTTGATCGAATATTAAAGCATATCTATTATCCTCTAAAGCTCTTACGCTTAAAAGAGTTGCAGCAGTCATTAAATCACAATATCCAGTAAACTCTGTTTTACCGTGCTTGTCGTAGAACTCCTCTATAAAGCTATCTTGCCCTTTTTCCATTACAACAGTTCTAGATGATCTAGCTTTTTCTCTTTGCTCCTCCATCTTTTCTACGAACTCTTCATTTGAAACCTCTATACCATTTTCCTCACAAATCTCTTCTGTCAGTTCATATGGGAATCCATAAGTATCATAAAGTTTAAATGTGATATCTCCAGAAAGTTTTGTTTCACCTTTAGCTTTTACTGAATTTATTTCATTTGTTACTAATTGCATTCCTTGATCTAGAGTATTAGAGAATTTTTCCTCTTCTATTTTTACAACTTTTTTGATGTGTTCAATATTTTTTCTTAACTCTGGGTATGCTTCTTCCATTATTTCAACAACTTTATCTACCATCTCATACATAAATAACTCTTTTCTTCCTAAAAGTCTTCCATGTCTTACGGCTCTTCTTAAGATTCTTCTTAAAACATATCCTCTTCCTTCGTTAGATGGAATTACTCCGTCATTTACTAAAAATGTTACAGCTCTTGAATGATCTGTTATTACCTTTAGTGAGAAATCTTTTTCAGGTGCTACACCATATTGTGTATTAGTTAATCTTCCTGCTTCTTCAACAATTGGGAATAATAAATCTGTTTCAAAGTTATTAGATTTACCTTGAACCATTGCAGCTACTCTTTCTAATCCTGCACCAGTATCTATATTCTTTTTTGGTAATGGTTGTAATGAACCATCTTCCATTCTATTCCACTCTGTGAATACTAAGTTCCATATTTCAATAAATCTGTTGTCTGTTCCTTCATCACCTAGTTTAGAGTTTTCATCTCCTCCATAAGCTGATCCTAAGTCAACATGTATTTCTGAACATGGTCCACAAGAACCTGTAGGTCCTGCTGCCCACCAGTTCTCTGACTCTCCCATTCTTACTATTCTTTCTTTAGGGAAATTACATTTTTCAATCCAAATTTGCTCAGCTTCATCATCTGTTGTGAAAACTGAAACCCATAATTTATCCTTCTCTAATTTTAGCACTTCAGTTATAAACTCCCAAGACCAAATTATAGCTTCCTCTCTAAAGTAATCTCCAAATGAGAAGTTTCCTAACATTTCGAAGAATGTATGGTGTCTAGCTGTTCTTCCAACATTTTCTAAGTCATTAGTTCTGATACATTTTTGATAAGTTGTTACTCTTGGAGTTGGGGCTTCTTTTTGTCCTAAGAAATAAGGTTTAAACGGTACCATCCCTGCAACTGTTAATAAAAGAGTTGGATCATCAGGAATAAGTGATGCACTTTCAAAGTGCTTATGAGCTTTTTCTTCAAAAAACTTTATAAATTTACTTCTAATTTGATTACCTGTTAACATGTTTTTGTTTCCTCCGCTATATTTTTAAAAATTTTTATTTAATCTAATTTAAAGTTTTCTCCTAAATATACCTTTTTAGCCATTTCATTATTAGCTATCTCTTCTGGAGTTCCACTTATTAAAACTTTTCCATTAGCCATTATATAAGCTTTTTCAGTAATAGACAACGTCTCTCTAACCGAGTGATCGGTTATCAATATTCCCAATCCTCTTTGCTTTAAATATCTAATGATTTGTTGAATGTCCTCAACAGCTATTGGGTCTACCCCTGCAAATGGTTCATCCAATAGAATAAAATCTGGATCGTTTGCTATTGTTCTAGCTATTTCAACCCTTCTTCTCTCTCCTCCAGAAAGAGAATATCCCATTGATTTTGCTACATGAGTAAGTTTGAACTCCTCTAAAAGTTCTGTCATTTTTTTCATCTGTTCAGCTTTAGGTAAACCTTTCATCTCTAATATAGCTAATATATTATCTTCAACTGATAGATTTCTAAAAATTGACGGTTCTTGGGCTAAGTATCCAATTCCCATATCAGCTCTTTTATACATCGGATAATCTGTTATATCCACTTCATTTATAAAAACTTCACCCTTTTCAGGTTTTACAATACCGGTTATCATGTAAAATGTTGTTGTTTTTCCAGCTCCGTTTGGTCCTAGAAGTCCTACAATTTCACCTTTTTTTACTTCTAAACTCACTTCATTAACAACTTTTCTCTTTTTATAACTTTTACATAATCCTTGAGCAACTATACTTCTCATAGATTCTCCTTATTTTTTCATAATTTTGTTATATCCTGAATTTATTTGATTTTTATTAGTGATGCTTTTACTCTCGTTTGCTTTGTAATCAACAAATACATTTCCTCTAGCTTTAGCCTTGTTTGTTTTCATGTCATAGTCTACTTCGTCTGCAGTTATTATTGAATCACCATCATCTACAAATACATCACCTCTTAACTCAGCTAAGTTTTCCTTATTTTTTAACTTAGCTTTTATCGATGTAGCATTTAAAGTTTTATCCTTATCTTTTCTAACGATAACAACTTTTCCAACTAGATCAATTACTTCAGTATTTAAATTCCCTGTCATCATATTTGAAGTTACAGTTGTTACAACTCCATTTTGATCTTTCATGACAGCTTTTGTATTATCTTTTCCAAATACCAATTTTTTTTCTGGTTGTATCTCTAAATAATCTGAATACAGAGTTGTTCCCTCTTTTACAATAACAGCATTCTTTCTAATTTCAACTCTTTGAATCTCATTTTTACCTTGAGCATTCTTTTTAAAATAAGCTCTTACAAAGTCTCCTTTGAAGTTAACTGGGATACCATCTTGATAAATTACACCAGAAACATTCCCAATGAAATCTAAATTCATATTGTCCAAAGTCCCTTCAACCTTATCCCCTTTGAATTCTTCATTTATTTTAGATTTTATAACTACATTATTTCCACTTAAGTGACTGCTTTTTTTATTCAACTCTCCACTACTCATAGTTATATCATAATCCATATATTGTATATTTACAGGAAGATTTGATTTAGCAATCTCTGTATTTTGATTATATTGTAAACGCTGTCCTTTTAAAGTAGATATGTCATCTTTAATCTCTGCATTCCCTTCAAGTATAAACTCTCCTTGAGAAACAAAGTACTTTATTATATCACTTTTTGAAGCATTCTTCACATCTTTTCCACTAAAATTTTCTCCAGTGAACAATTTTTTCTCAGTTTCATAGATACCGTTATACATTTTCCCATTACTTTTCTTTATTTTATCTTCAAATACAATCTCTCCAGGTATATAAATCTTTTGATCTTTTATTTGATAATCTGCCGAATTTGCATTCGCTACAACATCTCCACTCGTCAAAATCAATTTATCTTTTATTTTTACAAACTCATTTTCCTTAAACTCTCCTGTTGTTGAAATAACCTTAGTATCACCTTTTTTATCAAAAGCTACTAAGTCTTTTTCAACTACACCGATTCCTGTTTTTTGATTAAATTCTAGATTAGTTCCTTGAACACTGTTATTTGTGCTAACATATTTAAATGCACCAAATGATTTGAATACTTCTGTAGTTAAATTATACTCACCTTTCAGGCCTTCAAAACTATCTTTTTCCGCTTTTCTTTTTAAAAGATATTTCTCAGGAAGGTATACAAACCCTTTTTTTCCTAAATAATCAACTTTTGAACTTTCAAAAATATATCTTTTATCTTCAAAATAGGCATCACCATCAACTAAATAGCTATCCTCATTTCTATCGAAATCAACTCTATCTCCTGAGGCAGATTGATTTTCTACTATATCTCTTATTGTCCCCTTTACTACATATCCTTTTCCTGTTAATTTATTATAAAAGAAACTTTCTCCCTTACTGTCATATTGTTCACTAAAATATGTGTACCCATCTTTTAAATAAAGCTCGCCTGTAACTGTTTGATATTTTAAGTTTTTTGTTAAAATATTATTCGTTGGGCTTGTATATTCTATATTTTTATCGGCTATTAGTTCAAGATCTTTTGTATCAGTTGAGTATATCGCCATATCAGCCTTTAATTTACCGCCATCTTTATCTGTCCCGTTTACATTTCCCTTCACTATTAACTTTTTAGTTATTTTATTGTAGATACCATCATCACCTATAAAAGAGTATACTCCATTACTTCCTTTAATTTTTCCATTAAAGTTAATATTGTCTCCTCCATCCGATGTTATGCTTTCCATATCAATTTTATATCCATCTGCTAATATATAAACATTTTTGCTAATTTTAAAGGATTCTGTTTTATCGTTTAAAGTTAAATCTTCTCCATATAGCTTTATTCCATTATAATCTAATTCGAAAGGATTTGAGCTAGTTAATAGATTTGTTTTCGTGTCATATTTTAATCCTTTAAAATTACCACTTAAAATACCTGACCCATCTCCTAGATTACTTCCTGACAAAAATGCTTGTCCCTCTATATTCATTATTTTATCTTTATCATTATACTTTGCTTGCTGGGCTGACAATGTTATATTTTTTGTTTTAAAACTTACATCCCCTGATAAAGTCACATTCTCCATTTTTAAATCACTTTTAAAATTTTGACCTGAAACCTCTATCCCTTCCTCTTTATTGATTGCAGTTACACCTATTGTTGACTCAATCTCTCCATTTGCTTTTGTATATTTTGCTTCTTGAGTTTCAAATTCCCAACCATTTAAACTTTTTCCTAAAATATTAGATTTTAATAAAAGGTTTTTTCCGGCATCTAAAATCGCATTATCTCCTGTTAAAACCATTCCATCTAAAACTGCTTTTGCTTTTTCAAATGTTGTTTCATTTTTTCCTATAAAGTCTTTTTGTTTATCAGCTTCTATATGATACCCCTCTGTATCATATATTGCTCCTGTCGTTTCAACAATTTCCTCTTTTTTCTCTATTTTTTTCTCATCACCAAAATAATTGAAATATCCCAAAACCAATGCTGCTGCTATAACAATTCTATAAGTCAACTTCTTCTTATCCATACTGCCTCCTAGTTTAAGATACGTTTTAATTCATTTAACTTTAAAAAGGCGTCTAAAGGTGTCATTTTATCTAATTCAACCTCTTTTAAAAGACGTAAAACTATTTTTTCCTCATTTTCTAATTGTACAATATTTTCTTCCACTTTTTTTACAGGTTCCTCTTTTACTTCCGCTTCAAAATCTCCAAATAATATCAATTGCTCTTTTTTTACTTTTTTCTCTATAATCATTTTTCTATTTTCTAAAACTTTTAGCATCTCTTTTGCTCTATCCAAAATCTCTTTTGGAAGTCCTGCTAATCTTGCAACTTCGATTCCATAAGATTTATCTGCTCCACCTTTTACAATCTCTCTTAAAAAGGTAATCTCTTTTTCATCCTCTTTTACTTCGATTCTAAAGTTTGCTGATTTATTTAACTTTGATTCTAGCTGAGTCAATTCATGATAATGCGTTGCAAATATAGTTTTTGCTTCTATATTATCGTGGATATACTCTGTTATAGCCGTAGCTATAGAAATTCCATCAAATGTTGATGTCCCTCTTCCTATCTCATCTAAAATTATAAATGAATTTTTTGTTGAACTATTTACAATATTCGCAACCTCACTCATCTCTAACATAAACGTCGATTGACCAGTTACTAAATCGTCGCTAGCTCCAATTCTTGTAAATATTTTATCCACTATCCCTATTCTAGCATATTCTGCAGGAACATAACACCCCATATGTGCCATAATTAAAATTAGCGCTACTTGCTTCATATATGTCGATTTTCCAGACATATTTGGTCCTGTTAAAATTATTAGATTCTTATCATTATTTAAAACAATACTATTCTTTATAAAGTTTTCTCTTCCAACTAATTGCTCAACAATCGGATGTCTTCCACCTATAATTTCTAACTCTCCATCTTTAGTTATTTCCGGCTTAACATATCCATTCTTAGTTGCAATATGAGCAAAGTTTGAAATAACATCTAAATATGCAATCTTATACGCTAATTCATGAAGAATTTTTCTGAATACTTTTATCTCTTCCGAAATCTCTTTAAATAATAAATACTCTAAGTTTTCAATCTTATCTTTCGCATTTAACACTTTCTCTTCATAAATTTTCAAATCTTCTACAATATATCTTTCTGCATTTGCTAATGTCTGCTTTCTTATATAATCATCAGGTACTAAATGAATATTAGCTTTTGTAACCTCTATGAAGTAACCAAAAACTTTATTATATTTTATTTTTAATCCTTTAATACCCGTTCTATCTCTTTCTCTATTTTCAATCTCTAAAATCGTATCTTTTCCATTATTAGAAATATTATGTAGTTCATCTAAATCTGAATTATAACCTTCTCTAATCATTCCTCCCTCTCTAACAGAGAACGGAACCTCATCTTTTATCGATCTTTCAATCAAGTTATATATTTTTACTAATTCATCTAAAGCTATTTCAAAAATCGGAGCGCCTTTCAATACCTTGTATATATCTAAACTATTTATAATAGATTTTTTCAAAGCCACTAAATCTCTTGCATTTTCATTTCCTAAAACTAACTTACCTATTATTCTTTCTATATCATATATATCTTTAAGTCTATCTCTAACTTCCTCTCTCAAAAGAACATTTTCATAGAAAAAATCAATATCATTTTGTCTTTCTAATATTATCTCTTCAGAAATCGATGGATTTTTCAAAAAATGTTTTAACAGTCTACTTCCCATTGAACTCTTGCACCCATCTAAAACCCATTGTAAAGTACCTAAAACACCATTTTCTCTAGTAGAAGCTACAATATCTAAATTTCTTTGAGTTGTTAAATTCAGTTCCATTATATCTTCACTACCAGTATATACTATTTTATCTACTGGAATATCATTTCCTTTTTGTAACTCCAAAACATAATCTAGCACCATCGCAGCTGCTTCAACAGCTATAATTTTTCCATTCAAGTCAAAACTATCTAAAGAAATCACTTTAAAGTACTCTTTTAAATATTCTTCACTCTTTTTTATTTTTAAACATGGACTAATATTTATTTTATTTAATTGAGCAAATTGCTTCAACTCTTTTTCTAGTTCAGGATATGAAACTTCATCAATTAAAACCTCTCTTGGAGAAACCTTATTTATTTCGCCCAATATTTTATATATGTAGTCTTCGGTTCTAGGTTTTTCTGTCGCTATAAATTCTCCCGTAGTTATATCTATATATGTTAATCCTATACCATCTTTTTTCAAGACGATTCCCATTAAATAATTATTACTTTTTTCATCTAAATATTCTGTATCAATTATTGTTCCTGGAGTTATTACTCTAACCACTTCTCTTTTTACTAATCCCTTAGTTGCTTTTGGGTCTTCTACTTGCTCACAGATAGCTACCTTATATCCTTTGGCTACAAGCTTTCCTATATACCCTGCCGATGAATGGTATGGGATTCCCGCTAAGGGAACCTCTATACCTTTCTCTTTGTTTCTACTTGTTAACGTTAATCCTAATTCCTTTGACACTATTACTGCATCATTGAAGAACATTTCATAGAAATCACCTAATCTAAAAAATAAAATGCTATCTTGATTCTGTTCTTTTATCTCTTTATATTGAGCCATTAATGGCGTATCTGCTGACAAAAAATCACTTCTCCTTATTATAAATTTTCCTTAGCTTTCTCTAATAGAGCTACTAACTCATCATAATTATCTATCTGATTTATAGCCCCTTTCAATACAGCTCCATTTCTTATTCCTTTTAAGTACCAACACAGATGTTTTCTTAGTTCAAATAGAAATTTTTTATCAGGATTATCTAACTTGGCTTGAAGAGTATGTTTGATAGCCATATCTAATCTCATCTCTGGAGTTAAAACAGTTTGAACATCTCCAGTTTCAAATTTTTCTTTTATTTGCTTAATTAACCAAGGGTTTCCACATATTCCTCTTGCCAACATTATTCCATCCACACCTGAATATTTTACTTTTTCATAGGCATCATCTGCAGTAAATATATCTCCGTTTCCTATAACCTCTATATTTACACTTTCTTTAACCTCTTTAATCAGTTCCCAATCTGCAGTTCCACTATACATCTGTTCTCTTGTTCTTCCGTGTATAGTAATATGTTTACATCCCGCTTCTTCAGCTATTTGTCCTACCAATTTATGCTGTTTTAATCCTTTATAACCTACTCTTGTTTTTAATGATAAATCAACATCATCAGCTATATTAGCTCTTATCTCACACAGGATTTTTTTTATATGATCTGGATCTTCTAAAAGAGCGGCTCCATATCCATTTTTTATTATCTTATTTACTGGACAACCTGCATTCACATCTATATGTTTTACACCTAACTTCTCAGTTATATATTTTGCACTATGAACCATTTTATCAACATCTCTTCCAAATATTTGAACAGCCTCTCCCTCTCTTATTCTTAATATTTGATTCAATGTCTTTTCATTTTCCATCTCTAAGGCATTTATACTTACCATCTCCGTAAACATAAGATCAGGTTTATATTCTTCTAAAATTCCTCTAAATGTATAATCTGTAACTCCCGCTAGTGGAGCAATATATATCTTCATTTTACCTCCAAAATAACACATTGTTATCCAAAAATTTTACCATATTTTCAAGAGTTTTTCAATGTTAAATAGGTTCTAGAATTACTCTCCCTAACTCTTTTTATATATAAAAATTATACCATAAAAATTAAAATACCCCAAAGATTTGGGGTATTTTTTAATCTTTCATTATATCTAATGTAGCTTTTCCATTTAAAGTTAAATCTGCAAAAATTTCGCCTTTTCCATAATTTAATTTGTAATAAGCTGCTGCTGCTATCATTGCAGCATTATCTGTACAATATGACATCGATGGATAGTTAACTTTCACTCCTATTTTTTCTGCTCTTTTTGTCAGCTCTGTTCTTAATAATGAGTTAGCTGCAACTCCTCCAGCTATTACAATCTGTTTAACGCCTTTATCTTGAACTGCTTTTAAAGTTTTTTTACAAAGAATATCTACGACTTTCTCTTGGAATGACGCAGATAAGTCTTCAGGTTTAAAATCTTCTCCCTTCATTCTTGCTTTGTTTACAGCATTTATAACTGAAGTTTTTATTCCTGAGAAACTAAAATCATATCCATCTACTTTCGGTTCAGGTATTTTCAAAGCATCCTTATTTCCTTTATAATAAAGCTTGTCTACAATAGGTCCACCAGGATATCCTATTCCCATTACTCTAGCTACCTTATCATAGCTTTCACCTACCGCATCGTCTAGTGTTGCACCTAAATTTATAAAATTATGATTTTCATCTATATAAACTATATTAGTATGACCACCAGATACAACTAAAGCGATACATGGTAACTCTATGTTGTGTTCTATAAAGTTTCCATATATATGTGCTTTTATATGATGAACTGGGATTAATGGTATATCATTTCCATATGCTAATCCTTTTGCAAAAGATATTCCTACCAGTAAAGCCCCAATCAGTCCTGGAGCATATGTTACAGCTATATAATCTACATCATCCATAGTTATTTTAGCTTCTTCTAAACTCTCTTCTAATATTGTAGCTATATTTTTTATATGATGTCTTGAAGCTATTTCTGGAACAACTCCACCATACTCTTTATGTATATCTATTTGAGAAGAGATATTATTAGATAAAACCTCTTTACCATCTTTTAAAACAGCTATCGACGTTTCATCACAAGATGTTTCTATTCCTAATATTATCATTGGATTCTCCTTCTTTTTTTACTTAATTATATCATATTTTTTACCAAAGTATATAAAAAACTACCTTAGAACAAATTAGCTCTAAGGTAGTCAAAACTTTATTATTTAACTGATAAACCTCTACTTTTGAATATGTTTTTAGCATTTTCAAATCTTTCAGCTGAAAGTTGCTCTACTCCTTTTAAAGGGTACTCTAGACCAATCTTTTGCCATTTATACTCTCCTAAAGAGTGATATGGTAAAACTTCTACTTTTTCAAGATTATCAAAATCTTTTAAGTAATCAGCTAATTTTCCTAATAATTCATCATTATCAGTGATCCCTGGAACAACAACGTGTCTTACCCACATCGGTTTTCCAATCTCTTTTAAATACTGTGCAAATTTTAAAGTAGGTTCTAAGTCAACACCAGTTAACTCTTTATATTGTATAGGATCTATTGATTTTATATCTAGTAATACAAGATCTGCATATTCTAAAGCTTCTTTAACTTTATCGTTAAATAAATATCCAGAAGTATCGATCGCTGTGTGTATTCCCTCTTTCTTACAAAGTTTCAATAGTTCTTTCACATATTCGGGTTGAGTTAACGGATCCCCACCGGTAACCGTAACTCCTCCCTTTTTTATAAAGTTTTTATATTTACAGATTTCTAAGAAAGTTTGTTCAGGAGTCTCCAGAGATTTCGCTTCCTCTTTTTTCCAAGTATCACAGTTATGACAATATTTACATCTCAAAGGACATCCTTGAGTAAATACTACATATCTAATACCTGGTCCATCTACAGTTCCAAAACTCTCGTGTGAGTGTATAAATCCCTTTTTCATTTCTTAGCACATCCTTTATATTACTTTATTAATTACATATTTCCGTTAATTGTTCTTGAAATAACGTCTAATTGTTGCTCTTTTGTTAATCTTACGAAGTTAACTGCGTATCCAGAAACTCTGATTGTTAATTGAGGGTACTTCTCAGGGTTAGCCATTGCATCCTCTAATAAAGCCTTATCGAACACGTTAACATTTAAATGTTGTCCTCCATCAGCTGTGAAGTATCCATCCATTAATCCTACTAAGTTCTCTACTCTTTCTTCTCTAGATTTTCCTAAAGCTCCTGGAGTGATAGCAAACGTGTAAGAAATTCCATCTTCTGCATGGTGGAATGGTAACTTAGCTACTGAAGCAAGTGCTGCTACAGCTCCTCTCTTATCTCTTCCGTTCATTGGGTTAGCTCCTGGAGAGAATGGAGTTCCTGCTGGTCTTCCACAAGGAGTAGTTCCTGTTTTCTTTCCGTAAACTACGTTTGAAGTAATTGTTAAGATAGATTGAGTTGCTTTTGAATTTCTGTAAGTTTCATGAGTTCTGATGTAGTTCATGAATTTCTCCATAATTTCAACTGCTAATTTATCTGTATTGTCATCGTTGTTTCCGAATGCTACGTATTCTCCTTCTCTTACGAAGTCAACAGCGATTCCTCTTTCATCTCTGATTACTCTTACTTTTGCATCTCTGATAGCTGCTAACGAGTCAGCAACGATTGATAATCCTGCAATTCCTGATGCTTGAGTTCTTAAAACATCTACATCATGAAGTGACATTTCGAATGCTTCGTAAGAATATTTGTCGTGCATGTAGTGGATAACTTTAAGAGCATTGATGTATACTCCTGCTAACCATTTTAACATTAAGTCATATTTTTCCATAACTTCATTGAAATCTAAGTACTCAGAAGTGATTCCTTCGAATTTAGGTGCAACTTGTGCTCCTGACTTCTCATCTCTTCCACCGTTGATTACATATAATAAAGCTTTTGGTAAGTTTACTCTAGCTCCGAAGAATTGCATTTGCTTTCCTATTTTCATTGGAGAAACACAACATGCGATTCCGTAGTCGTCACCTAAGTCTGGTCTCATTAAATCATCGTTTTCGTATTGGATAGCTGATGTATCTATTGAAACTTTAGCACAGAAGTTCTTCCAGTTTTCTGGAGATTTTTGTGACCATAATACTGTTAAGTTTGGCTCTGGAGCTGGTCCTAAGTTGTAAAGAGTATTTAAGTATCTGAACGCAGTTTTAGAAACTAAAGTTCTTCCGTCTACTCCTTCTCCTCCTAAAGCTTCTGTTACCCAAGTAGGATCTCCTGAGAATAACTCGTTGTACTCTGGAGTTCTTAAGAATCTAATGATTCTTAATTTTATAATAAATTGGTCGATTAAGTCTTGAGCTTCAGTTTCAGTGATTAATCCTTTAGCTAAGTCTCTTTCGATGAAGATATCTAAGAATGTAGCAGTTCTTCCAACTGACATTGCAGCTCCATCTTGATCTTTAGTTGCTGCTAAGTATGCGAAGTATACCCATTGTACAGCTTCTTTTGCATTTGTAGCTGGCTTTGTAACGTCGAATCCGTAAGAAGCACACATTTTTACGAATAATTTTAACGCATTGATTTGCTCAGTGATTTCTTCTCTTTTTCTGATTATTTCTTCAGTTAATTCTGGAGATTCAGCTTTCTTTAATTCGAATTTTCTTTCTTCGATTAATCTGTCTACTCCGTATAGAGCTACTCTTCTGTAGTCTCCGATTATTCTTCCTCTTCCGTAAGCATCTGGTAATCCAGTTACGATTCCTGATTTTCTTACAGCTTTCATATCATCTGTATAAGCTGAGAAAACTCCTTCGTTATGAGTTTTTCTGTATCTTGAGAATATTTCTTTTGTTATTGGATCGATTTCGTATCCGTAAGCATTAAGAGAGTTTTCAACCATTCTTAATCCACCTTTTGGATAAATACCTCTCTTTAATGGTGCATCTGTTTGTAATCCAACGATTGATTCGTTTTCTTTTGAGATGTACCCAGGTCCATAAGTATCGATAGCTTGTGGAGTTCTAGTTTCTGCATCGTAAACTCCTTTTGCAATTTCTACTTTGAACATTTCTGTTAATTTTGACCAAACAGCTTTTGTATTTTCAGTAGCTCCTGCTAAGAAAGCTTCGTCACCAGTGTATGGTGTGTAGTTGTTTTGAATGAAATCTCTAACGTTGATTTCTTTCTTCCATAAGTTTCCTTTGAATTCTGACCAGTAAGATTGTAAGTTTTCCATCTTTTTCCTCCTGAATGGATTATAATTTTTATATATTCCACTTATATTTTTGGTTAAAGCTCTGTTAAGCTTCACTTAATTTTCAAGGAGATTATAGCACAAATAATAATTAGTGTCAAACTTTTCCAGACTTTTTAGCGGTTAATTTTATACTAAATTAGTGGTTATTTTTTAATTATTTTTTACAATTTTCTCATTACCTACCAATTCTTGAACAATCTCACTAATATTTTTGCCATTTTCTAAGTACATTTTCTTCAAATCTATCGGTTTTCCTACAGTTACACGAACCTTTTTATTTGGATTAATTTTTATACTTTTTCTACTTTGAACAAAAAAAGTTCCATCAATTGTTACAGGTAAAATAATTCCATTAGTTTCTGTTGCTAATTTAAAACTTCCTTTCTTAAAAGTTCCCATTTTTCCAGTTAATGTTCTTTCTCCTTCTGGAAATATAACTGTTGGATATCCCTGTTTAACTATATCAACAGCTTTCTTTATACTTTTTATTCCTTCTCTTGGATTAGATCTATCTAAAAATATGCATTTACTCATTTTCATCCACATAGAATAAAATGGCCAACTTTCCATCTCTTTTTTAGCCACAAATCCTAAGGGAAGATCTAGTGCTGTAACTAAAACAGGAATGTCTAAGTTACTTTCATGGTTTGCAACTACAACAACCCCATCTTCTCTTTTTAATTTTCTATATGCTTTTTCATCTAAATAAGTAACCTCTAAATCTATCTTTGCCGCTTTTATCAAACTCATACACAGTTGCTCTCTTAAAACTTTTCTTGCTTCTAACGGAGCTTTCTCACTAGACATTTTCTTTATCTTTCCAGCTTTAAATATAGTTATATATGCAAAATTAAGTAGCGCTACAAACGTAACTTTTATCAATGTTAACATTCTTCCTCCTGTTTTCTAGTCATAATCTTTTTTATATCTCCGTAAGAATAACCTTTTCTCATTAATGAAGCTATCTTTTTTTGATCATCTCTATTTCCAAGCTTATCCCAAGCCTTCGATAACTCCTCTAATTCATCATCATCTTCATATATATTTAAACTTTCTTTTATTATATCTGGTGAAATACCTTTTAATCTGAGGTCATATTCAAGCTTTTTTCTTCCACCTTTTCTATTTTTAACAAAATTTTGAGCAAATTCTATATCGTTGATATAATCTAGCTCCTCTAATCTTTCTACTACTTTTAAAACTACTGCTTTTTCCCAATATTTTTGTACAAGTTTTGTATAAATCTCTTTTTTACTATAATCTCTTTTGGCTAAATAATAATATGAAGTAGAGAGAGCAGCTAACTCTAACACTTGTAAGTATTCCTCGTGAGATAGCTCCTCTCTCTTTTTTAAATCATATTTATTTACTATTTCATTATTCAAGCCAATATTTAAACCATTTTCAAAGAGATAATTATTCTTCAATAGCCTCTTCAGTTTCAATATCGCCCTCTCCTTCTGATGTATGAAGTACAATAGTGTTCTTCTCTAAAAGTTGATTTACTTTTTCCTCAATAGCTGCTAATAATTCTGGTTCAGCTTCTAATCTAGCTTTTACATTTTCTTTACCTTGCCCTAATCTGATATCTCCAAAACTAAACCATGCTCCTGATTTTGCTACGATATCATTATCTAAAGCCATATCCATTATCTCTCCAACTCTAGATATTCCTTTTCCATACATAATTTGGAATTTAGCTTCTCTAAATGGAGGCGCTACTTTATTCTTAGTAACTTTTACAACTGTTTCATTTCCTATGATTTCTTCTCCTTGTTTTACACTTCCAATTCTCTTTACTTCCATTCTAACTGAAGAGTAGAACTTTAAAGCTTTTCCACCTGTTGTAGTTGTTTGAGGTCCAAAACTGAATCCACCAATCTTATCTCTAACTTGGTTTATAAATATCATAGTTGTTTTTGATTTGTTTATTGACGCTGTTAACTTTCTTAAAGCTTTCGACATTAATCTTGCTTGAAGTCCCATTTGTTGATCTGACATCTCACCATCTATCTCAGCTTTTGGAACTAATGCCGCTACTGAATCGACTACTATAACATCTATAGCTCCCGATCTAACTAACATATCCGCAATCTCTAACGCTTGTTCTCCAAAATCTGGTTGAGAGATTAATAACTCGTCTACATCTACACCTAAAGCTTTTGCATAAACTGGATCCAATGCATGCTCAGCATCTATAAATGCTGCTACTCCTCCAAGCTTTTGAGCTTGAGCCACAACATGTAATGCTATTGTAGTTTTACCTGAACTTTCAGCTCCATAAACCTCAATTATTCTACCTCTAGGTACTCCTCCTAATCCAAGAGCTAAATCCAAGTTTATACTTCCCGTTGAAATTACTTCAATGTTCATTCCTTGGTTTTCACCTAGTTTCATTATTGAACCATCACCAAAGTCTTTTCTAATCTGCTTTAACGCTGTCTCTAATGCTTTTGACTTATCTGTTGTTTCTACTGACTTTTTTGCCATTTCAACTACCTCCCATTTTTTTCTATTATCTCCATTACTCTTGTCGCACTCAGTTTTTTCATACAATTAAAATGTTTTTGTGGACAGTTTTTGTCTCCGTGTAAACTGCAAGGTGAACAAGGTTCATTTAAATAAATCAATTTATTATTTTCATCATATTCAAACATCTCGGGACTAGTTGGTCCAAAGATTACAAATGTTGGGCATTTAACACCTCTAGCAATATGAAATGGTCCAGAATCATTTGTTACTAAAAACTTAGCTTTAGATAGTAAAGCTCCACTCTCTTTAAGATTTAATTTTCCTGCTAAATTTATTGCTATTCCACCACTTAGATTCTTTATTTTCTCACACATCTCATACTCTGCAGCAGAGCCTATTATAATAGGTTTTTTCCCATATTTATTATAAAGTAGTTTTGACAATTCTGCAAACCCTTCTTTTGTCCACTTTTTAGTTTCCTTTGATGCGCCTGGGGCTATCATCGGAACATTTTCATATTCTATACATAATGTTTTTAATTTTTCCACATCTTTTTGTTCGAAACTAAATGTTAAATCCTCACCCTGATACTCCAAACCCAAAACTTTAAAAGCACCAAAATAATTTTTAATTATCGTATTATCAACTTTATATTTTGTAGCTTTTGTTTTAACTAATATTGTTTTTAAAAATCCTCTTTTTTTATATGTATACACATTTTTAGAAATAACACTACTTATAATTTTTGATCTTACTTTTGAATGTAAATCAAAAACGTAATCATAATTATTTTTCTTTAATTCTTTACCAAAGGCTATCATATTTTTTAACCCATCATGTTTCTCTTTATTAAACAATATTAAATTATCTATATAAGGACACCCTGAAATAGAATCTTTAAAGTTTTCCATAACCAAAAAGTCTATAACTATATCAGGGTACTTTTTTTTCAATTCTTTCAGTACCGGTGTCGTTAGGATGACATCCCCTATCGAACTTAGTCTTATAATCAAAACTCTCAATTTATCTTTCCTTTCTTCGAATAATTTTCTTCATTCTCCCAATCCAATGTAGATAAATATTTAAAGATTTAGCTAACTTATAACTTAATGAGGTTTTGTCATAGATGTCAATCTCCTTATGACAACTCTCTTCTAAATATATAAATTCATAAGCCGCTCCTGCTTTACCATATTTATTTTTTATCAATTTCACATCTATTAAATAGACTTCATCTTTTAATATCATAAAATTATCAAGTTGTGAATCTCCATGTAAGTATCCTTTTTTATGAATTTTTTCTAATTCATTTTTAACAAAAAAAAGCTCATTGATCGTTGCTGTTTTTCCTTCTAAATAGGAACTTATAAAAAATGAATCAAAACACATTCCAAACACTCTTTTTTCCCAATACATAATTGGAGTCGCACCTTTAAATCCTAACTCTGATATTCTTAAACAATTAGAATACTCTCTTCTACTTTCACTTCCTCTAAAAAATGATAATATTCTTTGCCAAACTCTTTTATTTTTTTCTTTAGGAACTTTGTAAACATATTGTTCCTCATCAACTTTTATCAAAAGAACATAGCTTCTTTTATCATCTTTTAAAACTTTCAAAATAGTAAACTCATTATTTTTTATTCTATTTGGTAAATTAAACTTTATAGAACTGTTACAAACAACTTTCTCCATAGATTACCTCTTTAAAGCTTGTAAAATTTTATCAAATACCTTTTCTGGTTTTATTTCCAACATACATTTAAAATGCCCCTTTGGACACTTATTTCCACCATGAATTCCACATGGTCTACAAGGTAAGCCTTCAATTTCTAAAACCTCACTATTTTCACTCCAAGGAAAAAATCCAAACTCTTTTACTGTCGGTCCAAACAAAGCTATTATTCTCGTATTTTTAAAGGCTGATGCTATATGAATCGGAGATGAATCATTTGTCAGTACAACCCTCACTCTTCTTAAGACTTCAGCTAATTCTAAAAGTGTTGTTTTTCCTCTCAAGTCAATAACTCCCTTAGATGTGTGGACATTTAAAAACATCTCATCTTTTCCACCGATAACTATTACTTTTTTATTATTTTCTATCAACAAATCTATAACTTTATTAAAATATTCTAAAGGCCACTTTTTAGTAAACCACTTACTTCCAGGAGCTATAGCTACAACATCTTCATTTTCTAATCCATTTTCTTCCCAAATTCTATTTATGATTTCAGTGTCTTTTTTACTTGGATATAATTCTATCGGATAATCCTCTCTCGAATTTTTAGGTATCTCTCCCATAAATGAAAGTAACTTTTCTACTTCATGCTTTTCTTTATCGTACTTAACTTTGTCCGTAAAGAGGATTGCTCCACTTGCAGTATCATAACCTATTCTTTTTGGAGATCTTGTTAACCACGAAAGTATAGAACTACGCAAGTATCTATGAGGAGTCAAAACTAAATTAAAGTTCTCATATCTCAATCTTCTTCCCAATGCAATAAGTCCTTTAAATCCTGAATGAGTTCCTCTTTTATCATACTCTATTATCTCTGTTATATCCTCATTATTTCTCAAAATGCTTGCACCAACTGGAGTTGTTACATATGTAATCTTAGATTCAGGGTACACCTCTTTTATTCTTTTTATCAGTGGTGTAGACAGTACAATATCCCCAATAAAAGCTGTATGTATAATCAATATCTTCACTATTATCTCTCCAATCTATCTATTATCTCTTGAACAATTCTTTCTTCAACTTTATCTGTATATGAATCAAAGTTTTTATGTTTATAGTTCTCTTTACTATTCTCATCCGGAATTACATAAGTTACGTCCTCATCTCCATATACTCCCCATCTTGTTGGACTCTGAGTTGGCTTTTTAGGGTATAGTGCAACTATACTTTTCTGTAAAGAGCCAGCTATATGAGTAGGTCCTGTCGATCCACCAAAATAAACTTTTGATTTGTTTATCACCGCGCCAATATTTAAAAGTTCTCCACCATTTGCAAATAAATAAACTCTATCTCTATCTATCTTTTTTATTAGATCTAAACCTCTCTCTTCATCTGAGATATGTGCTGTTATTATTACATCTAAATTTTCTACTCTATCTATAATTTTTGTTAAAATATTAGCATACTGTTCATCTGTTATATTTTTAGCTGAACCTCCCATAAAAGGATTTACAACTAGCACTTTTTTCCCTATATTATTATCTTTAAAAAATTTTTCCGCTGACTCAATATTATTTTTATCTAAATAAATCGCTGTATTTATCTCAAATCTTTCTTCGAAAAGTTTCTTGTCTAATTTTTTTATTAAATCTAGATTATACTCAGCTTCATGTTTTATAGATTTTGATCTTTTTTGAAGAACACCTTTATTGAAAGTAAAAAATGATTTTAATTTTGAAAGAGGTCCTATCTTAACCTTTGCTTTACTCGCTTTTGCTAATTGCATAACAAAATCATCTACATATAAAGCTATAAAAACATCTGCATTAAAATACTCGATTTTTTCTAATAATTCTTTTTGTCTATATCTATCTATTTGAACTACTCTATTTATATAAGGTAGATTTTTTACTATGTTATAATTATAATTTCTAACTAATAAAGTTATTTCTGCATCCGGATACATCTTTCTGATCATAAAAAAACTTGGGATTGATAAAATTAAGTCGCCTATTTTATCCGTTCTTGCTATTATTATTTTTTTGTAAGTACGAGCCATTTTTATACATCTCCCTTAATTTAAAATATTTAACCATCGAATATAAAGAACTTGTTGATGCTATAACAAATCCTTCAACTCCATCTAAAAAACCTAATCTAAATATATACATTCTTAAAAATTTATATAGAGGATTAATTACGATATCAAACACACTTGCTTTTTTTCCTTTTTTATAGTAATCTTTAGCACCTTCTGTTGTATATCTATTAAATCTATTAAAATAATCTTCCATTGTTAAATAGGAATGATGCAAAATATCTTCCTTTATTTTATATATCTCTTTATCTGTTTCAAAAGCTTCATGGACCATATTATCATTAAATTTTCCAGATCCTTTTTTAAATAACCTAATAGCGTAAGAAGTTCCCCATCCACCATGTTTCAATTCTTTTCCAAAACACACAGATAATCTATTTATTTTATATATCTCTTTTTTATCATCTTCATTTGCTACTATCTCTTTTATTTTTCTTTTCAATTCTTCTGAAATCTCTTCATCTGCATCTATATTTAAAATCCAAGTCCCTTCACATTTTTCTATAGCCGAATTTCTTTGAGGTCCATATCCTTTCCAAGATTCAGTGTGAAACTTTGCTCCAAATTCTTTTGCTATCGCTTCTGTTGAATCAGTTGATCCACTATCAACAATAACTATCTCATCTGCTAACTCTTTAATCGATTCTAATGTTTTTCTTAAAATTTTCTCTTCGTTAAAGGTTATCATTGCAACAGATATCTTCATTTTTCCACCCTCTCTTTATTACTACTTACTTTTAATTATATCAAATTATACGTTAATTTACAAAAAAGTTTTGTAATAAAAAAAGAGATAAGGTATCTCTACCTTATCTCTATAGTTCAAAGAATTACTTAGCTTCTGATGTGAAGTCTAATGATGCAAGTCTTTGGTATTGTCTCCATCTTCTTTGAGATTCTGACTTATTCTTAGCGAACAGTACTGATGCATGTTCTGGTTGAGATTTAGCTAATGTAGCATATCTAACCTCTCCCATTAAGTAGTCATTGTAGTTGTCCCAGTTTGGTTCTTTACAATCAATTTGAAGTGGGTTTTTACCTTCTGCTTCTAATAATGGATTGTATCTGAAGATTGGCCAGTATCCACACTCAGTAGCTTTTTTCATCTCAAGTTGACTGTTACCCATTCCGTTCTTTAATCCATGACTGATACAAGGTGCATAAGCTATGATTAATGATGGTCCTGGATAAGCCTCAGCTTCAGCGATTGCTTTTAAGTATTGAGCTTGGTTAGCTCCCATAGATACTTGAGCAACATATATATGTCCATAAGACATAGCAATTGCAGCTAAATCTTTCTTCTTATTAGGTTTTCCTGCAGCCGCGAATTTCGCTACTGCTCCTGTTTGAGTTGATTTAGATGCTTGTCCTCCAGTGTTAGAATAGATTTCAGTATCCATTACTAAAACGTTAACATCATCTGAAGAAGCTAAAACGTGGTCTAATCCTCCATAACCGATGTCATAAGCCCATCCGTCTCCTCCAAATATCCATTGTGATTTTTTAACAATGTATTGTTTTAACTCTAGAAGTTCTGCTGCTACTGCACAATCACAAGCTTCTAAAGCTGGTACTAATCTATCTCTGATCTCTTTTGTTTTGTTTCCATCTGCTCTATTAGCAAGCCATTCAGTGAACATTGCTGCAACCTCTTCAGAAACATTGTTCATGTTTTCTTCCATGATTGTTGCAATTCTATCTCTCATAGCTTCAACAGCAGTTGCCATTCCATATCCAAACTCTGCGTTATCCTCGAATAATGAGTTAGCCCATGATGGACCTTCTCCACAGCTATTTGTTGTGTATGGAGTTGATGGTGCTGATCCTCCATATATTGAAGAACATCCTGTAGCGTTAGCTATCATCATTCTGTCTCCAAATAATTGAGTTATTGCCTTAATGTAAGGAGTTTCTCCACATCCTCCACAAGCTCCGTGGAACTCGAATAATGGTTGTGCAAATTGCGATCCTTTTACTGATGATTTTGGCATTAAGTTATCTTTATAAGTTACTTCATTGAATAGGTAATCTGCATTTTCTTGCTCACCTTTTTCAACTTCTTGTCCAATTGGTACCATTACTAAAGCTTTCTCTTTAGCTGGACATACGTTAGCACATAGTCCACATCCTGTACAATCTAATGGAGATACTTGAATCTTATACTCTAGTCCTTCTAAACCTTTTCCAATTGGAGTTTTTGTTTTTAACTCGTTTGGTGCTCCTGCTTTTTCCTCAGCTGTCATTAAGAATGGTCTAATAACTGCATGTGGACAAACATAAGAACATTGGTTACATTGGATACAGTTTTCTGATTTCCACTCAGGAACGTTTACTGCAACTCCTCTCTTTTCAAAAGCAGTTGTACCGTTCTCAAATGTTCCATCCTCATATCCTAAGAAAGTAGAAACTGGTAAGTTTTCACCTTGTAAAGCATTTACTGGTTTAGCAATTTTTTCTACGAATGCTTCTAACTTAGTTGTCGTTCCACATCCGCATCCTGTACAAGAGCAAGCTCCTTTTTCTTCTGCTACAACTTCTGTTGTTAAGTTAGCCCATGATGGATCAACAGCTATTTCAACTAACTCTCCAGCTCCCTTATCGATAGCTTCGTAGTTCATCTTAACAATAGCGTCACCTTTCTTAGCGTAAGATTTTTCCGCATATTGCTTCATATAGCTTTGTGCATCCTCAAATGGAATAACGTCAGCTAATTTAAAGAATGCTGATTGCATTATTGTATTAGTTCTTCCTGATAATCCAATTTCTGTAGCTAACTTATTAGCATTTATAATATAGAATTTAGCATTTTTCTCTGCTAAAGTTTTCTTAACTGAATTTGGTAAGTGAGCAACAACCTCATCTTTATCCCACACACAGTTTAATAGGAATGTTCCACCTTGCTTTAATCCACCAATCATATCGTATTGAGTTAAGTACGCTGGTACTGAACAAGCTACGAAGTTAGGTGCTGATACTAAGTAAGTTGATTTAATTGGATTTTTTCCAAATCTTAAATGAGATCTAGTTGATCCTCCAGATTTTTTTGAATCATATGCAAAGTATCCTTGTGCATATAAATCTGTTTTATCTCCGATGATCTTAATTGAGTTTTTGTTAGCTCCAACTGTTCCATCTGATCCAAGTCCGAAGAATAAGCACTCTCTTACTCCTTCTGCTCCTGTTTCAATGTGTGGTCCTACTTCTAATGATTTGAAAGTAACGTCATCGTTAATACCTACTACGAATCCATTCTTTGGCTCATCTTGCTTTAAGTTGTCGAATACAGCTTTCATTTGTGCTGGTGTTGTATCCTTAGAAGATAATCCATATCTTCCACCTACGATTACTGGAGCGTTTTCCATTCCGTAGAATAGTCCTCTTACGTCCATATATAATGGCTCTCCTAATGATCCAGGCTCTTTTGTTCTATCTAATACAGCGATTTTCTTAACTGTCTTAGGGAATACGTTGAAGAAGTACTCAGCTGAGAATGGTCTATATAAGTGTACATTTATAAGTCCTACTTTTTCTCCTTTTGCTACTAAGTAATCAACAGTTTCTATTAATGTTTCACAAACAGATCCCATAGCAATAACAATATGCTCTGCATCTGCTGCTCCATAATAATTAAATGGCTTATAATCTCTTCCAGTTACTTTTGAAATTTCTTCCATGTATCCAGCTACGATTGCAGGAACTGCGTCGTAGAATTTATTTTGTACTTCTCTTGTTTGGAAGTAGATATCATCGTTTTGAGCTGTACCTTTTGTTACTGGGTGCTCAGGGTTTAATGCTCTTTCTCTGAAAGCTTTTATAGCGTCCATGTCAACTAAACCTTTAAATACTTCAAAGTCCATTACTTCAACTTTTTGGATTTCGTGTGAAGTTCTGAATCCATCGAATATATTCATGAAAGGTACTCTAGATTTAATTGTTGCTAAGTGAGCAACTCCTGATAAATCCATTACTTCTTGTACTGAGCTTTCAAATAACATAGCAAATCCAGTTTGTCTAGCTGCATAAACGTCTTGATGATCTCCAAAGATTGATAATGCTTGTGCTGCTAATGCTCTCGCAGATACATGAATAACTGATGGTAATAACTCTCCAGCTATTTTGTACATATTAGGAACTTTTAATAGTAATCCTTGAGATGCTGTATATGTAGTAGTTAAAGCTCCCGCTTGTAACGATCCGTGAACTGTTCCTGCTGCTCCAGCTTCTGATTGCATTTCCACAACCTTAACTGGAACTCCAAACATGTTTTTCATTCCTCTTGATGCCCACTCGTCAGTGTACTCAGCCATTGGCGATGATGGAGTTATTGGATAGATTCCTGCTACTTCTGTAAAAGCATATGAAGCATATGCTGCAGCTTGGTTTCCGTCCATAGTTTGCATTTTTTTAGCCATTTGAATTGTCCTCCCTTTTTTAATTGACTCTAAAGTTAACTCTATTTTACGAATATTACTCTAAATTGTCAATTAAACTTCTAAGTTTTTTTAAGAAATTTTTAAACTAATTCAACCAAATATAATTTTTTACTGACTAATATGTTTATTTTTAAAACAACCTTCGACACAAAACTACTTTGTAGCGTTTACTATTTCGTAAGTATCTCTAGCTATTACTAACTCTTCGTTTGTAGGAATTTTGAAAGCTTTTACTTTCGAAGTTTCTTTAGTTAAAAGAACATTTCCTTTTTGTCTCTTAGAGTTAACTTCTTTATCTAACTCAAGTCCTAAGAACTCTAATCCTCTTAAAACATCTTCTCTAGTTTTTCCAGAATTCTCTCCGATTCCTCCAGTGAAGCAAATTGCATCTACTCCACCCATTTGTGCAGCGTAGTTTCCTACATATCCTCTGATTTTGTAAGCGAACATGTTTTCTGCTAATATAGCTCTTTCATTTCCTGCTGCTGCTGCCATTTCCATATCTCTACAGTCTGATGACTCTCCGAATACTCCTAAGATTCCAGATTGCTTGTTCATTCTGTCGTCCATCTCTTTATCAGATAATCCTCTTTTGTTCTTGATGAATAAAACTGCTGCTGGATCGATATCTCCACATCTAGTTCCCATCATTATACCTTGTAATGGAGTTAATCCCATTGTTGTATCAATACATACACCATTTTTAACTGCAGATACTGATCCACCGTTTCCTAAGTGACATACGATTATTTTTGATTCAGCAGGGTTTCCTAATAACTCTTGAGCTACTCCTGAAACGAACTTATGAGATGTTCCGTGGAATCCGTACTTTCTAACTTTTAACTCTGTATAATCTGCATATGGTAATGCATACATGTAAGCTTCTTTAGGCATAGTTTGGTGGAATGACGTATCGAATACTCCTACGTTTGGTTTTCCAGGCATTAACTCTTGCATTGTTCTGATTCCTAATAGGTTTGCAGGGTTATGTAATGGAGCTAATTCTGAACACTCTTCCATAGCCTCCATAACTTCTGGAGTTACTAATACAGATGAAGCGAACTTTTCTCCTCCATGTACAACTCTGTGACCGATAGCATCGATCTCTTCTACTGATTTGATTACTCCGTACTCTGGATTAGTAATAGCTTTTATTACTAATTCTAAAGCTTCCTTATGAGTAGGCATAGCTTCTTTTATTTCGATTTCGAAGTCGTTTGCTGGAGTTTCATATTCCATTTTTGATCCTTCGATTCCGATTCTCTCACAAAGTCCGATTGCAAAAAGCTCTCCAGACTCAGGGTTTAATAATTGGTACTTTAGAGACGAACTACCACAGTTAATAACTAAAACTTTCATTAAATTTACCACCTTAATTTTTATTTTATAATATATTTTATTCAGTGAGAGAGCCACTCTCACTGATTTTTAACCTTAATCTTGTTTAGACGATTATTTTCCAGCTTGAACTGAAGTTATTGCAGTTAAATCTACGATATCTTTAACTGAACATCCTCTTGATAAATCGTTGATTGGAGCTGCTAATCCTTGAATTAAAGGACCATAAGCTTCTGCATTAGCTAATCTTTGAACTAATTTATATCCAATATTTCCTGCTGCTAAGTTAGGGAATATTAATACATTAGCATGTCCTGCAACTTTTGATTCTGGAGCTTTCTTTAATCCTACTGCTGCAACTAAAGCCGCGTCAGCTTGTAACTCTTCCTCAAATGCGAACTCTGCATTTCTTTCTCTTAAGATTTCTCCTGCTCTTTTTACAACATCTACTGAATCATGCTTTGCAGATCCTTTTGTAGAGAATGACATAAGTGCAACTTTTGGATCTAATCCTGCAACTGTAGATGCTGTTATTGCTGCTTCTGAAGCGATATCAGCTAATTGCTCTGAAGTTGGTTCTGGTATTACAGCACAATCACCGAATACTAAGATTTCTCCATAAGTTTCTATGTTATGCTTTAATTCCATTAAGAATACTGATGATACAGTTTTTACTCCTGCTTTAGTTCCAACAACTTGTAATCCAGCTCTTAATACGTTTGCTGTAGGTGAATCTGATCCTGAAACCATTCCAGCTACATCTCCCATTTTAACCATCATAGCACCAAAGAAGTTAACATCTGTCGTTAATAATCTTTCTGCTTCTTCTGGAGTCATTCCTTTTTTCGCTCTTAATTCACAAAGCTTCTCTACATAAGATGATAACTTCTCAGTAGTTTTTGGATCAATTATTTCTACACCTTCTAATGATACTCCTAGGTTTGCAGCGAATTTTTCAATTGTCTCTGCATCTCCTACTAGTACAGGAGTTCCCAACTTCTCCTCAACTACTCCTGCTGCTGCTCTGATTACTCTCTCATCAGTAGCCTCAGGAAGAACTATTTTGTTTCCTAAAGTTTTTGCTTTTTCTTTAATTTGAACTATAATGCTCACTTTAAGTCCTCCTTGATTTTTATTAAATAAAATCGCACTTTTTTAATCATACTGTAATAGTGCTCATAATTTTCAACTATATATTAACAAATTTTATATATATTTACAACAGAAATTCTATTTTTTTTAATATCTTAGTCAAAAATTGCCTGTATATACTCTTTACTGTTAAACTCTCTTAAATCCTCTATTCCCTCTCCTACACCTATATATTTTATAGGTTTTTTAAGTTCTTCGGAGATACTAAATAAAATTCCACCCTTCGCTGTTCCATCTAATTTAGTAACTACAAATCCTGTTAATTCTGTTACCTCATTAAATACTCTTGCTTGAATTAGACCATTTTGTCCAGTTGTTCCATCTAAAACTAGTATAGACTCGTATGGTTGGTCTCCTATCTTTCTTTTTATAATATTATTAATCTTTTCTAATTCTTTCATTAGGTTATTTTTATTGTGTAGTCTTCCAGCTGTATCGATAATTACAACATCTGCATTTTTATCTTCTCCAGCTTTTAGTGTATCAAAAACAACTGCTCCAGGATCTGCTCCATCTGGATGCTTTACAAGTTCTGCTCCAGCTCTTTTAGCCCATTCTTCTAATTGCTCAACTGCTGCCGCTCTAAATGTATCTGCTGCACCTATAACAACTTTTTTCCCATCTTTAACTAATTTTGATGCTACTTTTCCAATTGTAGTTGTTTTTCCAACTCCATTTACACCTACTATTAGAATTACATTCATTCTTCCCGGTTGAATATCTAGGTTTGTATTTTCTGTTATTAAATAACTTTCTAAAACATCTTTTAATACCGGATAAACATCTTCAGGATTTTTAACTCCTCTTGCTTTTACTTCAGCCTTTAAGTCTTTAACTATTTTCAAAGTCATCTCTATTCCAATATCAGACTGAACTAATGTATCTTCTAACTCTTCATACATCTCTCCATCCACTATTGATTTTCCTGTGAAAATATTTTTTAAGGTTCCAAAAAGCCCCTCTCTAGATTTGAATAGTTTTTCTTTTAAAGATGTAAAGAAGCTTCTTTTTTCAACTTTAGGTTTCTCAACATAAACTATCTCTTCCTCTATCTTCTCTTCTTCTTGCGACTCATTTTCTAAAGCTGTTTCAACAGCTTCATCAATTTTTTGTCCCTCTTCTATTTTTTCTTCAACCAACTCATCAGAAATCGGTTGCTCTATCTCTTCTTTTATAACCTCTTGCTCTAACTTTTCTTTTTGCTCTTCTATTTTCTCTTCTTTTTTTCTACCGAAAAGTTTATTAAAAAATCCCATTGTGCTCCTCCAAATTATTTAGAAATTATGTGTCTTACTGCTAAGATCCCCATTACAGCAGCTATATTTAATCCACTTCCATATCCTGAGCTATCCCCTGCTGCATATAATCCTTTTACATTTGTCTCCATGTTAGCGTCTATCGTTATTCTAGTACTTCTAAATTTAATCTCTGGGAAATAAAGTAATAAATCGCTCGAAGCAAATCCTGGAGTTATTTTATCATGTACTTCAATGAACTCTATAATGTTGTCTAAAATTCTTTTTGGACAAGCTAAGGCGATATCTCCTGCTACATAATCCTCCGTTGTAGGAACTATATTTAATCTTGCTATTGATTCATCTGTCGATCTTCTACCAACTTTTAAATCTCCATAAGATTGCATTAATATTTTTCCACCAGTTAACATCGATGACATTTTCGCTATTGCTGTTGCATACTCAAATGGTTGCTTAAACGGTTGTGTGAACGTCTTTGTACATAATAACGCTAAATTTGTATTTTGTGATTTTTTATCTTTATATGCATGACCGTTAGCTAAAACTACGTCATCACTATGTTTCTCAGCTGCAATAAATCCACTTGGATTCGAGCAGAACGTTCTCATCTTATCTCTATATTTTGTAGTGTGGTATATCATTTTAGCTTCATAGAAGTTTTCATTGATATCTTTCATTACCAAATCAGGAATCTCAACTCTAACTCCTAAATCAACAGCTCCAGTCTCATAAGTTACACCAGATGTTTCACACATCTCCATAAGCTTTTTAGCTCCACTTCTTCCTAATCCTATTACAACGTTATCTGCGTAATAGTTCTCATCTTCACCTTTTTTATTTTTTACAGTTACTCCCTTAATAGTTCCATTTTCAATAATTAAAGCCTCTGCTGATCTTTCAGTTATGAACTCTACTCCTCTTTCTAAAAGCTCATTTACTAATTTCGTATATAACTCTCTCGAACCATCTGTTCCTAAATGCATTGTTGGAGTATCAACTAATTGTACATTATTTTCAATACATCTCTTTTTTATATCTAGCATAGTTTGGTTATATTCTAATCCTGATGGTTTTTCATCAAATCCAAAATCCTTATATATATCAGCTACATACTGAATAGTTTCATTTACAATCGTTTTTCCAGTTAGAACATGAACATCTCCTCCAACTCTATAATCCATATTGAATTTAGAATCCGAGAAAGCTCCTGCTCCTGAAACACCATATATTATTGCACAAGTTGGGCACTTAACACATGTTCCTAACTTCTCCTTTGGACAAACTCTTTGAGTTAACATTCTTCCTTTATCTAAAACTAAAACTTTTAAATCCTTATTCTTTTTTATCGCCTCATATGCTCCAAAAACTCCGGCTTGTCCGCCACCTAAAAATATAATATCGTACATCTCTTTCCTCCATTTTTGTTACTACTGTCTATTCCAGTTTATTTTTTCTATATATATATCTTCTGGCAAGTTTGGATGTATCTCTCCAGTTTTCTGAGAATAATTGTAATTCCATCCTCCATTTTTACTTCCCTTTTCAAAGTCTTGTATATCATAAACTTCATTTGATGCAATAATAGAATTACTTCCATAAGTTTTTGCCAGTGTTTTTCTTCCATAAATCTCTGCAAAAGAGATCTTCTGTCCCTTGCTATTTGTATAGTCTAAGAGATGTAGATTTAAATTTACTCCAGGTTTTGTTAATTCTGGATAATCACCTGTTAGCTGATAATATCTCTCTAATGCTATTCTAAGTTCTTTTGTATTTCTTATAGTTTCATCTATTTTATATGTTCCTGTTAAGTCATCAATTCCTCTCATAGCCAAATAGATAAATAGAATTGTTACTGCTATATTTACAATCCAGTTTAAAGTAGTTATTCTCCCATCTCTTTCCATATACCTTGCAACCCTCTTATTTTATGATCTTCTTGGTTTTATAAATGCATCTCTTATTATTATCTCTCCACCTTTTGGTGATGTGATTTCTACATAAAGAGGTCCTCTTTTTACAGATAACCATCCTAATCCTTTGAATACTAGTTCCTCTCCTGTTTCTACAGTATAGATTTCCGATTCTTTTTCTAAAGAATTAAACTCATCTCTACAGTCATCACATGGTGGTGCTATGAAATCTGCTCCATTCATTAACTCTTCAGCCTTATCAATATTAGTTTCATGGAATGTAACTCCTTTTGAAGCATATACTGAGAATATCGGTTTTAAATCATCTTCATTTAATATCTTCATTTGAATCATTCCACCAATTAAGATTACTCTATTTTTTTGAACTTTATAAGTCTTTCTAGAAATCTCATTTGCCGGGATTATATTTTGATTACACTCTTGACAAACAAAATCTGAGAATCTTCCCTCTGGAATTAATCCTGGAGTATCTATTAATGTAATTTTAGAGAAAGGTATCTCTGTCTTTACACTTTTTAAAGTTGTTCCTGGGAACTTAGAAACAGTTACTCTTTTGGCTCCAATAAGTTTATTGATTATACTTGATTTTCCAACATTTGTTACTCCTAAAACTAATGCTTTAGCTCCATTTGGATAAAAATGCTTTATTTTTTTGAATATTCCATTTATTCCATATCCATTCTTTGAACTCACAATTGCGATATCTAAAGGTGCAACTCCCTCTTCTGCTAATCTTCCTTTTACCCAATCAGCAACTTCTGATGGATGCTTATCATCCGGTATTAAGTCCAACTTATTTATAACTACTATTGAATCCATCTCTCTCAATACATCAAGTATCTCGTCATCAAATGAACCTTCGAAGTCTATTATATCAAACACAGGAATAGCTACATCCGCTTCTTCTAAACTCTTTTTAACTTCAGCTCTATAGTCTTCTTTCGTCATTTTTATAGGTATATATTGTCCATAATTTTTTATTTTAAAACATCTTTGGCAAAGTAACTCTTTGTTATCTCCTTCTAAAACAGATTTAGGTAAATATCCATTAGAACTAGGATTTTCACCTTGAAGTTCAATTCCACATCCTATACATTTTTTCGTCATAAACACTCCTTCAATTATATAATATTAATATTTCTATACTCTATTCTGCACTTAACTCTTTAGCTAACTCTTTTCTTTTCTTTCTCTCTAATGCTTCTATATAAATTTTTGTTGAATCTAAATTTGTATGCCCTAACAATTTTTGTAGTTGATTTAAAGTCATACCATTCTCTAGCATATGAACAGCAAATGTGTGTCTAAAGCTATGGGGACTAATCTCTTTTGTTATTCCTGCTCTCAAAGCGTATCTATCTATCAATCTTCTAAGAGAACGGTCTGTCAGTCTTCCACCTGACCCATTAACAAAAAGAATCTCTTTTTTATAACGCTCTCCTAGCTTTTCTTTTTTTGCCTGAATGTATCTTTTTAAAAACTCTCTTGTTCTCTCGCTAAAAAAAACTGTTCTATATTTTTTAAAGCTGCTTACAATAACCTCTCTTTTTTCAGTTTCAAAAACTTCTTCTCCTAAACCTAATAACTCCTGAGAAGTTATACCACTTGAATATAAAAGTTCAACTATCAGTCTATCTCTTAAACTATGATAATTTTTTAACTCGATTGCTTTTCTTAAATCTTTTATCTCTTTTAAGCTCAAAGCTTCAGGCACTCCTCTATCGTAACTAGGAGCCACTATCAACTGAGCTGGATTACTTTTTATTTTCTCAACATCTTTTAAATATTTAAAAAATGATTTTAAAGATGAAATTTTTCTATTCAAAGATCTTTTTCCTATATCTTCATTTTGAAGCTCTATCAAAAACTCTCTAAAATTAAATCCATCTATATCTGAAATTTTCTCAAGGTCATTACATTTTATAATGTACTCATTGAATCTATATAAATCTATTTTAAGCGATTTAATTGTATTTAAACTTTTCCCTTTTGCAAATTCACAGTGATATAAAAATTCTTTTATATCACTTAATAAATTAAGAGTACCCATCCCAAACTCCTTTTACTTATCTTGGCTTAACTTTTCATCTAAATAATCTAAAGCTATTTTAGAAATTTTATTATATTTTTCTTTTTTATCCTTTATTCTTTCCTCTAAAGATCTTATTACTCCAAAATTTGGTCCCATCGGCTGGAAATTTTTCTTCTCTTCTGTTATATATTTTATTATTGCACCAATTGAGCTTCTATCATCTAAAATTAAAGGTTGTTTTCCATCCATTTTTCTTAAAATATTTGTAGCTGCCATCATTCCTGTTGCAATAGCACAAACATATCCCTCTCCACCTGTTATTTGTCCAGCAAAATATATATCTTCATTCGATTTTAAATTTAGTGCAGGTGTTAATAGTTTTGTTGAATTTATAAATGTATTTCTATGCATTACACCATATCTTATAAACTCTGCATTTTCTAATCCAGGGATCATAGAAAATACTCTTTTTTGTTCTCCCCATTTTAAATTAGTTTGGAATCCAACTAAGTTATAAAGCTTACCATCTTTGTCATCTTGTCTTAATTGAATTACAGCAAAATCCTCTCTACCTGTTTTAGGATTTGTTAAACCTTTTGGTTTTAATGGTCCAAATAATAGTGTCTTAAACCCTCTTTGAGCTATTCTCTCAACTGGCATACATGCTTCAAACAGTTTTTCCTCTTCAAACTTTTTCATAGGAGCTCTTTCTGCAGCTATTAATTCATCATAGAAGGCTTGATATTGCTCTTTATCCATCGGACAGTTTATATACTCTCCCTCTCCCTTATCATATCTTGATTGGAAGTAAACCTTATCTTTATCAATCGATTCTAATGTCACTATTGGTGCTGCTGCATCGTAGAAATATAGATATTCCTGTTCTAACATCTCTGCTATATTTTTAGAAAGATCCTCAGAAGTTAATGGTCCACTTGCTACAACTACAATTTTATCTTTTGGTATCTCTTTTAATTCATCATATACAATCTCTATATTTTCCATAGATTGTAACTTTTTTGTTACTATTTCTGAAAACCCTTCTCTATCTACTGCTAAAGCTTGTCCTGCAGGTACTTTAGTTTCGTCTGCAATCTCTATCAATAAAGAACCCATTCTTCTTAACTCTTCTTTCATTAGTCCCGAGGCATTTCCTAAATGATCTCCACCTAATGAATTACTACATACTAACTCTGCAAATTTATCACTCTTATGAGCTTCTGTTGAAACCTTTGGTCTCATCTCATATAATTTTACTTTTACTCCATTTTTCGCTAATTGATATGCTGCTTCTGAACCGGCTAGTCCAGCTCCTATTACTATAACTTCCTTGTTTCTCATCTATTCTCCTTTTTTATACATACAAAAGTCTCGCCTAAAAAGGCGAGTCCTTTTATTTATCTTTTTTTTCTTTTTCTAATTTTTTTATATTTTTACACTCTGGATATCCTGTACATGCTAAGAATTTTCCCCATCTTCCTCTTCCGATTTTAAATGGTTTTCCACACTTTTCACAATTTCCAGCATTTTTTAAAATCTCATTTTCTTCTTTCTGAATTCTCTCCATTATCCAATTCAATTGAACAACACCATCAATCTCTTCTATTGATGAATTCATTAAAAGTTTTTTTACTTCAGCTGGCAAAGAAACTCTTTCATTGTCGTCTTTAAAGTTTTCGCTTTCTAAATAACTTCCAAATCTTCCAAGCTTTAAAAGTAATCTACTTCCATTTTCAGAATAAACATCTGTCAACTTTCCTTGTTTGACTCTCAGTTGCTCTTCTAAAAGTTCCTTTACCTTTATATCACCTTTTTTTATGTCATCTAAAGGAATATCTATCCCTTTTAGAGAGTATTTCTCTTTACACTCTTCATCGACACAACACAGGTATCTTCCAAATCTTCCATTTTTCATTATCATATTTCCTTTTCCACAAGGACAAGGTACATCTGATGTTATAATTCTGTTTGTTTCTTCTTCAACTTTAACTTTATAAAGTTCTAAATCTTTCGCAAGTTTTGAGTAGAAATTTTCTAAAATACCTATCCAATCTCTTTCACCCTCTTCAACTAAATCTAATCCATCCTCTAAAGAAGCTGTAAATTTAACATCCATTATATCTTTGAAGTTTTTCTCTAAAATTGATTTTATTTCATATCCCAGCTCTGTAGGTACGAAACTTTTTCCTTCTAATACAACATACTCTCTTTTCTTTAAAGTTTCAATTATCGAAGCATATGTAGATGGTCTTCCTATTCCTTCAGCTTCTAGTTTCTTAACTAATGACGATTCTGTCAATCTTGCTGGCGGTTTTGTCCAATCCTCTTTTATATTTAATTTCTTTAACTGTAAGAAATCGCCCTCATTTATCGCTGGGAACTCTCCTAGCGGCAATTCCTCTTCATCTTTAAAAACTTTATAATAACCATCAAATGTTATTTTATTTAGAGTTCCTCTAAATTGATAATCTCCATTTTCTAAAATTATTTCAAATTGCTCATATTCCATAGGAGCTAACTGCGAAATCATAAATCTTTCCCAAATAAGTTTGTATAATTTATATTGATCTGGAGTTAAATCCTTCTTTATTTTATCAGGCTCTAAATATATATCCGTTGGTCTTACCGCTTCATGGGCGTCTTGAATCTTCTCATCTTTTTTCTTTTTTGTAGTTTCTTTTCCTAGGTATTCTTTACCAAACATCTCTAATATATAGCTTTTGGCCATACCTTTAGCCTCTTCTGAAACTCTTGTTGAATCCGTTCTCATATATGTTATCAAACCTTTTTGGTTTCCTTCAATACTTATTCCTTCATATAAACCTTGAGCTACTGACATTGTTTTTGATGCAGAAAACCCTAAATACGAAGATGATAATTGCTGTAATGTACTTGTTTTTAATGGTAAAGGTGGATTTTTTGATTTTTTACTAACTTTTGAGTTTATAACAGCATACTCAGAATTTAGAGTTAATTGTATATCTTTCACCACATCTTCATCTGTAACTCTTTCAAATCTTTTTCCTGCTATTTTATAAAGAGAAAGATTCATTTTATTTTTGAACTCCCCTTTTATATCCCAAAACTTCTCAGGTATAAACTTTTTTATTTTATCCTCTAAATCACAAACTAACTTTAATGCAACCGATTGAACTCTTCCAGCACTTGTATTCGAAGATATTGATTTCCATAATAAAGGACTTATCTCATATCCAACTAATCTATCTAAAATTCTTCTTGCTTGTTGAGCATTAACTCTATTAATATCAACTTTTCTAGGATTTTTTATAGCTTCTCTTATGGCAGTGTTTGTAATCTCATTAAACTCTATTCTATTAGCTTCATTCTCATCTAATTTCAATGTTTGAGCTATATGCCAAGCTATAGCCTCTCCTTCTCTATCCGGATCGGATGCTAGATATACTTTATTCGACTTCTTAGCTAAATCTTTTAAGGTTTTTATTACATCGCCTTTTCCTCTTATTGTTGAATAGCTTGGTTTAAATCCGTCCCCCACATCTACTCCAATTTTACTCTTAGGTAAATCTCTTACATGTCCAAATGAAGCTGTTACATGAAAATTATTCCCCAATATTTTTTCAATTGTTTTCGCTTTTGCAGGAGATTCCACTATTACTAAATTTTTTTTCGCCACTACTTTCACCCCTAATTTTTTCTCTATATACATTATTCGCTCTTAATTATATTAGAAAATACTAAAAAAATCAACTAAGGGCACCAAGTTTCCCATTTACAAACGCCTTCGATAATGACCTGCTGGAAGACTTTGAACATACCCCTCTATTTCTAACTCCATTAAATTGCTCAGTAATTCACTAGTTTGACACTCAACTTCTCTTTTAATTTCCTCTAAGTGCATTTTCGTTTTTAATACACTATAAATTTTTAATTTTATTCCAGTTAAACGATTTAACTCTTCACCAGTTTCTGTTTTTTTACTCCATTCATACTCTTTTAATATATCATCTCCATGGGTTACTAATTTAGCTTGAGAGTTTTTTATAAGCTCGTTACACCCTTGAGAAAGAGGATATGTTATATCTCCTGGAATTGCAAATACATCCCTTCCTTCATCCAATGCTAAATTTGCTGTTATTAAACTTCCACCTTTCATAGAACTTTCAATAACAACTGTTCCCACACTAAGACCTGCTATAATTCTATTTCTAATAGGAAATTTTTCAGGACTAGGTTCTGCTCCTAACGGAAATTCTGATATAACTAAACCTTTTTTCTCTATCTCTTTCCTTAGTTTTATGTTACTCCGAGGATAATCTATATTTATTCCACACCCTAAAACTGCTACTGTTTTACCATTCAATTTTAAAGTTTCACTATGAGCAAAAGAGTCTATTCCTAAAGCCAATCCACTAACAATAACAACTTCACCATCTACTAATCCCTTTATTATCTTTTGACATCCTAGCTCTCCATATTTTGTAGCTCTTCTTGTCCCAATAACAGAGATTATTCTTTTTTTACTTAAAAGCTCTATATTTCCTTTATAAAAAAGAAAAAGTGGAGGTTTTGAAATATTCTTCAAGCTTTCTGGATATCTGTAGTCGTTTAAGTCTATCAACCCTATCCTGTTTCTTTCTAAATAATCCATAACCTCCAGGTATTTTTCACAATTATGTGAGTTGGCAATAAGTTCGGTATCTTCCGAGGTTAAACTTAATATATTTTGCAGTTCATTTAGATTAGTAAAAATATCTTTATATCTTTTATAACGATTCATCAAAACTCTAATCTTACTACTTTTCAATCCTATTAACTTTAATCGATACCACTCCATCTTTCACCTCTCTAATTATCTAGAATAAGTAGATGTCAACATATTGCTGATCTCTTTTGATTGAGGGTAAACTCTTCTTCCCTCTTGAAGTATCTCTCTTGCTCTATCTATCTTTTTTTCCGCTAAATAAATATCACCTAACGCCAAGAAGCCTTCTACTGTTGGAGAATAGTTCATATATATCTGAATATCCTCTATAGCTTTATTATATCGCCCTAAATTTCTATACGCTAACCCTCTCCCTAAATAAGCCTCTTTCATACTCGGTTCAATTGTTATTGCCACACTATAAAAATCGATTGCTTTATTATAATCCCCTATAAATCTATAACTTGTTGCTGCTCCAAATAGATTTCTCGAACTATCTATATTACTGCTAAAAATCTGAGCAGCTCTCTCATATTTCCTATTTCTAAAGTACTGATCTCCTAAATAAAAAATACTATTCTCGTTGCTACTTATCGATGATAAATAACTTTTAAAATATCTTTCATATTCTTTTATAAGAACTGCAGCTTTATCCCTATCATCCTCTCTCGCTATTTGAGCTTCTAAGTTTTGAATTTGAGCCGGTCTTTCTTCAGCAAAACTTCCTAAACTCAAAAAAATAAATATTAAACAAAATATCTTTTTCATTTATTTTATCTCCTTTACTTCACTTATTATTTTTCCAAAATTTAATATTGTTTCTATCTCATCTCCAACTTTTATCTCTGATAAATTTTTCAAAGATTTATTTTTAGATTTTGTTATAGAATACCCTCTACTTAAAACTGCTAATGGATTTAATCCAATTATTTTTTCTGTTCTTAGTTCTAACTCGTGTCTCTTTTCTTTAAAAATGTTATTTAACGATTTTTCTAATCTTTCTTCTAAATATACTAAATTTTGATTTTTCTCCTCTATTGTTCTAATAAAATTTTTTAAAACATAGTTGTTTTTTAGTTTTTCTAACTCATCTTTTTTCAACCTTAAAGTTCTATCAATAGAGCTTCTCACTCTCTTTTCTCTATCTAGTATCTGTTTTTCTATTTCCGATTTTACAGGTATGGCTATCTCTACAGCTTGAGTTGGTGTTGCTGCTCTTACATCTGCAACCAAATCTGAAAGTAAATTATCAATCTCATGACCTACAGCTGATATTATCGGTTTTTCACTTCTATAAAAAGCTCTTGCTACCTCTTCTTCATTAAAGGCCCACAAATCCTCAACACTTCCACCACCACGTCCAGCTATTATCAAATCAACTTCAGGAATTCTATTTAATGTTTCGATCCCTTTTACAATCTCCTCTTTAGCCCCAATTCCTTGTACCTTAGCCGAATAAATATAGATATCTATATTTTCAAATCTTTTTCTAGTTGTATTTACTATATCATGAAAAGCTGCTCCTGTATATGCTGTTACAATTCCAATTGCATTTGGATATTTAGGAAGTCTTTTTTTAAATAAGGGTGAAAATAACCCCTCTTTTTCTAAATCATTTTTTAGTTTTTCCAATTTTGCAAACATCTCTCCAAGCTTATCTTCTTTTTGAACATGTCTAACTAATACTTGAAAATCTCCTCTAGCCTCATAAAATCCTACATCACCAAATATTTTTATAGAATCCCCCTCTTTCAAATCCTCAGGAATTCTTTTATATTTATAGTTAAATGCAGCACACTTTATTTGGCTACTTTTATCCTTTAATGTAAAATACAGATGTCCACTCTTATAGTAAGTTACTCCTGATAACTCTCCTTTCAAAAAAAATTCTTGAAAATTTGGATTTTCATCTATATACCCTTTTACCATTTTATTGAACTCTGTTACACTATAAACTATCTCATCCATAAATATCTCCTATATCTCTAAAAGCATTAGTTTTAACTTATTCATCTCATCTCTTTTTTGTATCGCTTTCTCGAAATCTAACTCTTCTGATAATATTTTTATCTCTTTCAGCAGGATATTTATCTCTTTTTCAATATCCTCTTTACTGCTGAAATGTTTAGAGCTTTGCTCATCTTTGTCTCCATTATCCCACGTAAATAGAGATTCAGATACTTCTCTATATATTGTTTTAGGTTCTATTCCATTCAATAGATTGTACTCTCGTTGCTTCTTTCGTCTTCTATTTGTTTCATCGATAGCGTATTTCATAGAATCTGTTATTACATCTCCATACAAAATTACTCTTCCATCAACATTCCTTGCCGCTCTTCCTATTGTCTGAACTAAAGATCTTTTGCTTCTTAAGAATCCCTCTTTATCTGCTTCTAAGATAGCAACTAATGAAACTTCTGGTATATCTAGCCCCTCTCTCAAAAGATTTATTCCAACAAGAACATCGAACTCTCCTTTTCTTAATCCTTTGATTATCTCTATCCTTTCAAGAGTGTCTATATCTGAATGCATATATTTCACTTTGACACCTAAAGTCATATAATATTCAGAAAGTTCTTCTGCCATTTTTTTTGTAAGCGTTGTTACAAGAACTCTCTCTTTTTTCAATACATTTTTTCTTATCTCTTCTAATAAATCATCCACTTGATTTTTAGTCTCTTTAACTTCAATTACAGGATCTAAAATACCGGTAGGCCTAACTAACTGTTCAGCTATATATCCTTTGGAATGCTCAATCTCAAAATCTCCTGGGGTTGCTGATATAAATATAGTTTGCTTACAATTCTCTCTGAATTCTTCAAATGTAAGAGGTCTATTATCTAAAGCTGATTTTACTCTAAATCCATTTTCAACTAATGATGTTTTTCTAGCTCTATCTCCATTGTACATCCCTCTTATTTGAGGAACTCCAATATGAGACTCATCTATATATACCACAAAATCCTTTGGAAAATAATCCATCAAAGTATCTGGTTTGTCCCCTGGATTTTTATTTGTTAAGTATCGTGAATAGTTTTCAATCCCTTTACAATATCCAACTTCTCTTATCATCTCTAAATCATACTCTGTTCTTTGCTTCAATCTTTGGGCTTCTAAAAGTTTTCCTTTAGTCTCAAATTCTTTAACTTCATTTTTCAAATCACTTTTTATTCTTTCTACTATCGCTTCTTGCTCACTCTCTTCCGTAACATAATGAGTTGCTGGCGATATAGCTATTCTCTCTAAATTCTTTTTGACCTTCTGACCTGTTAAAGTATTTATTTCTGAAATATCTTCTATGTCATCTCCCCAAAACTCTATTCTATATCCATTCTCCATATAAGATGGATATATATCAATTACATCCCCTTTTACTCTAAATTTACCTCTTTCAAAAGCTAAATCGTTTCTTTCATATCTTAGCTCTATTAATTTAGATATCAATTTTTTTCTACTATATCCTGTTTTTTTATCAATTGCAATCGTTAATTTCTTATATATATCTGGGGATCCTAATCCGTATATCGCGGAAACTGAAGCTACAATTATTACATCTTTTCTATTTATTAGTGCCGCCGTTGCAGCATTTCTAAATTTATCAATCTCATCATTTATAGATGAATCTTTTTCTATATAGGTATCAGTTGTTGCTATATAAGCTTCTGGTTGATAATAATCATAGTATGATACAAAATACTCAACTGCATTATCTGGAAAAAAACTTCTATATTCTGAAAACAATTGAGCTGCTAAGGTTTTATTTGGTGCTAAAATCAAGGCTGGTCTTCCACTTTCCTTTATTATATTTGCTACAGTAAATGTTTTTCCAGATCCTGTTACCCCTAAAAGAGTCTGATCTTTAATTCCATCTTTCAATCCTTTAACTAATTTTTTGATAGCTTCTGGCTGATCTCCTGTAGGAGTATATTTAGAACTTATCTTAAACATAATCGCCTCCATTAAAATAGGGAGAGGTTTATTATCCTCTCCCATAAAATCTCTTTAATTATCGTTTAAAAAAATAGGAGTTTCAATTTTTAATATATTTTTTCTCCCTTTACTAGCTTCAATTAAAACTATACTTGAATCCTTGTCTTTTGAATAGTGAACAAATTTTACTCTTTTTACAGAAAATCCACATTTTCCAAGTTCCTCTGATATCTCTAAAAATCTGTAACTTTTGTGAACCATAAATAGTTCGCCTCTTGGCTTCAATAGCCTTTTTGCATTTTCAACAAACTCTTTTAAATTTAGTTTTATCTCGTGTCTAGCTATACTTTTTATATCTTTTTCGTTAATCTCTTTGCCATCTAAAACCATATATGGCGGATTTGAAATTATATAATCATATGTATTTCCCTCTCCAAGATCTTTTACATCTATATTCACAATTTCAACTTTTTCTTCTAAGTTATTTCTCTTTATATTTCTTACTGCCAACTCAGCAATTTCTTTTTGAATTTCTACAGCTTTCATTTTAGTAATTTTATCTTTAGCACATAAAAGTACTGGAATAGCTCCGTTTCCTGTGCCTATCTCCAAAACTTTTGCATTCTTTTTCCCATTGAAAAAATTAGACAGTAGAACTGCATCAGTTCCAAACCTAAATCCATCTTTTTTTTGAATTAAGCTATATCCATCACAGATGTTAGCTATATCTTCATTTTCTAAAACCATTTGTGTTTACTACTCCTTTTCTAAAACTTTATGTTGCAATTCTTCAGTCGATAAAACATTTTGTAATTTTTTAGCTTCTTTTTTATTGAATTTTATTTCATCGATAAGAACTTTCATGATTCCTTTTCCTTCAACATCAACATATAAGAATCCATTTAGAGGACTGATACTCATTACTTTCCCCTCACCTTTAGTTGTTTTAACTAACTGATTTACAGCTGGATAAACTCTTAATGCTTCTTCGTATTGTTTATATTCATAATTGATACAGCAAAGTAATCTTCCACATACTCCTGAAATTTTTGTTGGATTAATTACCAGCCCTTGGTCTCTTGCCATTTTTATTGATACTGAATCAAACTTATTGATAAATGTTCTACAACAAAGTTCCTTTCCACATACTCCTATATTTCCAAGAATTCTAGCTTCATCTCTCACACCAATTTGTCTTAACTCTATTCTTAATTTAAAGATATTTGCTAAATCTTTTACTAAATCTCTGAAATCAATTCTTCCTTCAGCTGTGAAATAAAATATAAGTTTTGTTTTATCAAATGTATATTCAGTTTCAATAAGCTTCATTGGAAGTTTATGATGATTTATTCTCTCTTTACATACCTTAAAAGCTTCATTCGCTTCTAAACGAAGTGTCTCATATTTTTTAATCTCTTCTTCGCTTGCTTTTTTTACAACTGGTTTTAGTGGTAAAACCAATACTCTTTCTGGAAGCTGCATAGGTCCACCATAAACAATACCAATCTCTTTTCCTCTTATAGTGTCAACGATTACCCTGTCACCTTTTTTATACTCTATATCATCTACAATTTCAAAACTATATCTTTTCTTTGTAGTTTCAAACATAACACCTAGTATATTGTAAAGTTTATTTGGATCTGATACGATCTCTTCTTGTTCTTTTTGTTCTTCGTTTTGAATTTCATCCACTTTTGCTAATGTTGTTTCATCTATATTTTTATCTATTTCTAAATTTCCTTGTGCCATATTTCCTCCCGCGAAAATCTTAACGTTCTATAATATAGAGTATATCATATTTTTCATCTTTTAAGAATTTATTTTGAGATAATTTAACTGCTCTAAAACTTTCTCTTTTAAGTCTAACAGAGATGTAAAACCTAACTCTAAATTTATATATTTCAAATTAGGTAAGTGTTTCATTATTTTATTTAGACCACCTTCATACACTAAATGAGGATCTATATTTTTCATGTGCTTTAGTTCTATTTGAAATTTTTCAAATCGATCTCCTTCTTTCCACTTAGAAACTTCAGTTTTGAAATCACTATCCAAATAGTTTCCAAACTTCACTCCATTTACATGTAATCCAAATATATAGTTTTTCAACTCTTTCATCCTCTCAATTCTATCAATTATAAAATCATCAGCTTCTTTAAAATTTGTTACTGATCTCTCTAAACAAATTAGATGTGAAAAATCTAAAAGAAGCCCTTTATTTTGATAGTTCACCTTTTCAATAAAATATTTTGTCATCTCATAACTTCTAAAATTTAATCCTGGCCAAGGTAGATTTTCAAATAACAACAACGGACCTTCCCCCTCAAAAACTTCATTTATTATTTTTATACACTCATTTAAAACTTCTAAATCTGTATACTCAAAATCAAAATCAAATATATCTTTAGGTCGAACATGTGACACATGAAAAACCATGTATTTAGCTCCTATTCTTTTAGCGTTTTCAAATTGCTCTTTAAATGTTTCTAACAAAATATTTTTATCAAAGCCTCTATAATAATTTTTTATCCCTTCATCATTATAAAAATCCTCTTTAACTTTCTTCCAGTCACCTTTCCAAAATTCCAACCACGTTGGATAATATAAAAGATGCACTCCTTTTACTGGATAATTTCGGTACTCTGAAAAATCCAAGTGATCTCCAATAATTGTTTCTATTCCCGATATACCTTTTTGACTAAGTTGACTATATATAACTTCAAACTCCTGCTGCTCATTTTTCTTGGGTACAAAACTAAATGTTATCATCTCTTCAACACTTCCTTTAATGCTCTTAAAGCTTTTAAAACCCTTGTTGATGGTCTATTAATGCTTTCATCAACAAAATAAACATTTCTATTTTTTATAGCATCTACCTCTTGCCATTCAACTCTTTTTAATATCTCTTCTATCATATATTTTCTATCTTCGCCTACTAATATAATTTCTGGATTTTTTTCTAGAATAGATTCTAATGGTGGTGAAATCCATCCCTTCTCACTTTTAAAAATATTTCTTCCACCTATACTTTCTAAAGCATCGTTTAAAAAAGTTTCAGCTCCTGTTGTATATATAGGGCTATCCAAAATTTCAAAATAAACTCTTTTATTTTCTAAATTTCTATTTGAAACTATCATCTTCAACTCTTCAAGAAATCTATCCTTCAATTTTTGGGCCTCATCTTTTCTATTTAAAACTTCACCTATCTCTGTTACAGAATCCGCTACTTCAGAAAGTGATTTTGGACTTTTAATAACATACACTGGAATTCCAACTTCATCAAAAAATTTTAAACTTTCTTTTCCTTTTTTCAAATTATGATGAGATGAAATTACTAAGTCTGGCATTAATTCTACTATCTTTTCCTCATTCAAATCATCACTTCTTAAAAAACCTTTTCCCTTTAATCTTTCATCTACTTTTTCTGAATAACTATCTACCCCTATTAGCAAATCTACTAAACCCATGTCTACAATAATCTCTGTATTAGATGGTACAGTCGATATTACTCTTTCAATATTTTCTGGTATTTCAATTACTCTTCCTGTACTATCTACTAATACTCTTGAAAAACAAATTGTGAAAATGAAAGTGTTTAATATCATTATTTTTTTTAACATTACCCTCTCCTTCAAATAATATGAAAAATGCCCCTTTCAAACTTTGAAAAGAGCATCTCTTTCTTAGAAGCTGTACTTAACTCCTAAATAATAATTTCTTTCTGCTGCTGGATAATAACTTAGTGTCCCATTGTTATAACCTACATAATCATAGTATTTTTCATTGAATAAATTATTTATTCCCGCACTTACAATTAAACCATCTTTGAAATCATATGAAAATGAAACTCCTGATAAAATATAGTTATCTACTTTAGAGCCTAAATTTTCTTCATCTCCATTCGCATACATTTTTCCATAGTATTCCCAAGAGTTATTTAAAGTTAACTTATCATTAAATCTATAATTAAAGTTCAATACTCCCTTTACATTTGGAACCCCTGGAATATCCTTTCCATCTTTAAACTCTGTTTCCATATATGTCAATGATTCTGAAATTGTTAACTTATCAAAGTAGTGCTCTAATGAAAACTCGATTCCTTTTCTTTTACTTGTTCCATCTAAATTTTTATTACTTCCCCATGGATTTTCAGGTTTTATCGCTGTTGGATCTAAATATATTTCATTCTCAGTTTCAATATAGAATACAGATGTTGAAACATAAGTATTTCCTATGTAATCCTTTATTCCAACTTCATAAGTTTCTGTTCTTTGAGGTTTATATTCTCCATCCCAAGAATTTAACTCATCCGTATTTGGAGCTCTAAATCCTGTTGTATAACTTACATAAGTCGATCCTGAATCTGAGTAAAGATAACTTCCTGTCAGCTCAACTGAATCTTCTTTAAATTTCTTTTCTGAGAATTTTTTATTTTTTCCTGTATACTCTATGTTTTGTCTTCTATATCCTTGAGTAAATCTAAATTTATCAACTGTATAACTATTTATTAAGAATCCTGCTATTGATTCTTTTTCAACTTTACTGTCTCCATAATTTGAAAAATTTCTTGTTTCTCCTTCAAAAACTTCTCCCCCTATAACAACATAACTATCATCTAAGTAAGAGTATTTCAATTGTGGTTTTAAGTATTTTATCTCGGTTTTATAGTTACTTCCATTTGAAGAGTATCTTTCATGAGTAAATGTTCCTAATAATTTAAATTCTAAATTAGAATCAATATTATATACATAATCTCCTACAAAATCATTTTTCTCTGTTTTCCCATCAACTTTCCATGTATTTGGATCATTAGAAACTTGAGTTCTATCTCCGTCAACCTCTTCTCTTGTTAAACTTCCAGGAGCTCTAAACTCATTATTCGAATAATTATATTTAAATCCAAACTCTCCATCTGCTAACTTATATCTTGTTCTAAGTCCAAAACTTTCTAAATCATCCTTAGCATAATCTCTATATCCATCTTTCTCTTTTTTTAAATAATCTAATTCTAATGATAATTTGTCGTTAATCTTAGTTCCATATATAGCCTGCTGTTTCTTTAAACCATATGATCCTATTTCACTATTTAAGCTACCATAGTTCTTTTTATCCTTTGGCATTTTAGTTACAATATTTATTGTTCCACCAATCGCTCCATCTCCATATAAAACAGAACCTCCCGAAGGAATAACCTCTATTCTTTCTATATTATCTACAGGGATTGAACTTGTTTTATATCCTGATAAATCTATTGAGTTTATCGGTGCCCCATCTACAAGAACTATTACATTTGATTTTGCTGTTGCTCCTTGCCCTCTCATATCAAAAGCCGCATCTGCTCCACCCATCTCTTTAACAGTTACACTCGATACTAATTTTAAAGCTTCCGCTACTGTCTTCGCTCCTCTTTGCTCTATCTCTTCGGCCGTTAAAACAGTTATATTTTTTGGAATATCTGCTACTGTTGCAAAAGTATTTTCACTCGTTATAACACTTTCTTCTAGCTTTACAACTTTTTGTTCTGCCACAGCTAGATTAGCTACAACAACTAATGCTCCTAATAAAAATTTTTTATTCACTTTTTTTAATCCTCCCATTCTGTCACTCGCAGATTTAAATTTTATGGCAGGTATCCTGACTCAACTTCATCCTAACAATAGCCCTTCCCAGTTTCCCAGTGGTTTTACTATCTTCGTCCATTTCACAGTGGCGTGACCGTTTAAGATTCTCACTTAATTCCCTTTTAATTTCAAAACCATACTAATTTATTATACTACAATTATTTTGTTTTTAAAAGTTTTAACCTTTTAACGAACATGTTTTTTTAAATAATCTTGATTTTTTTCTATTATTTCAGTATAATCTAAAATTATGTTTTAATAGGAGGTCTTATGAAAAATATAGTTCCAGGTTATTTTTATATTTTTGATACTCCACTCGGATTACTTAAAATAGAAGCAAATGAAGAAGAAGTCACAAAAATAGAACTCAACAATCCCTCTTCAAATAGAACCTTTAAACTTACAAAACTTTTAGAAAAAGCTTTTAAAGAGATTGAAGAGTTTTTAAACGGAAAAAGAAAATACTTCACTTTTAAAATAAATCCATCAGGAACAGAATTTCAAAAATCTGTTTGGAATGCTCTTTTAAAAATACCTTATGGTGAAGTAAAATCATATAAAGATATTGCCATCGCTATTGGAAATCCAAAGGCTTGTAGAGCTGTCGGAATGGCAAATAATAAAAATCCAATTCCCATAGTTATTCCCTGTCATAGAGTTATTGGTAGTAATGGAAAATTAACAGGTTACGCGTATGGATTAACTTTAAAGGATGAATTATTACATTTAGAAAAAAAAGGTACAAAATAATTTTGTACCTTTTTCATTATGCTTCAACTACCCTTTTACAGAATACTTTCTCAGCTATATAAACTGTTATTAAATTTGTCATAAATCCTGGTAATAGCTCATACATATAAGCATCTAATCCAATAACTTTCCAGATTAAAAACACAAATGTCCCCACTAAAATTCCTGATAAAACACTTTTTGCACTTACATCTTTTAAATATAAAACAGCTATTATTGCTGGTCCAAATATTGTCCCAAATCCTCCCCAAGCATATGCAACTAGCGATAAAACTTTAGCATTTTGATTAAGAGCAAATAATAAAGCTAGTAATGCAATCACTACTACACAAACTCTACCTACAAACATAATCTCTTTATCTGTAGCATCTCTTTTTATATATTTATAAAAATCTTCAGTTAATGTTGTTGATGATACTAATAGTTGAGAATCTATTGTAGACATTATTGCAGATAGTATTGCTGCTAATAAAATTCCAGCCACCCAAGGGTTAAATAACTCTTTTATCATATAAATAAATATCTTCTCTGCATCTCCACCAAGTTGACTTACCTCTTTAAATAAAGGAATTCCTAATAATCCAATTGCTATAGCTCCAATTAGTGATATTAATACCCAAATCATAGCTATTCTTCTAGATTTCTTTAACTCTTTTACATCACTTATACTCATAAATCTAACTAAAATATGTGGTTGTCCAAAATAACCCAATCCCCAAGCTAAAGATGATAAGATACCCATAACTCCAATATTCTTTCCACCTTGTTTAAATATATCAAAAGTTATTCCCTTTAACTCTATTCCTTGCTTCACAGTTTCTAAATCTCCTATTTTATAATAAGCCATTACTGGAACAGCTATTATTGCCATAAACATAAGAGCTCCTTGGAAGAAATCTGTCCAACACGATGCCAAATATCCACCCATAAATGTATACACAACGATTGTTACTGCTCCGACTACAACTGCCACCTTATAATCTATTCCAAGTATCGACTCAAATAATTTTCCAGCAGCTACTAATCCAGATGAAGAGTATATTGTAAAGAAAAATAGTGTTCCTACAGCCAAAATTTTTCTAATAGTTCCCTTATCATCTTTTAATTTTCTTTCTAAAAATGTTGGTAAAGTCAATGTATCTTCAATCTCTGTTTCTACTCTTAATTTTGGTGCTATAAACTTCCAGTTTAAATAAGTCCCTATTGCAAGACCTATTACAACCCAAATCTCCCCAAATCCTGAAAGATAAACAGCTCCAGGTAAACCCATAAGCAACCAACCACTCATATCACTAGCTTGTGCCGATAATGCAGTTACCCAACTTCCTACTCCTCTTCCACCGATTAAGTAATCCTCTGAACTGGAGGTTTTACCATAAAAGTAAACTCCCACTCCTATTAAAAATATTAAATACGCTCCAAATGTTATAAATGTTTCTACTCCTATCATTTTTCTCCTCCGAAATTTTTTTTAAATAAAAAGAGGGTCACCTAAGTACAACTGTACCTAAGTGACCCTCATTAAAAGAATCCTATAAAAATAATCTTTTTTTAAAGTTATTTCCCCTTAGATACAGATCCAAATTTGTAACACAAAATGGATCTGTATCTAAACATAAACTAATGCTTAAAACACAAATCCCTATCTAGGGGGGATGGGTTGTCTATTTACATTGTTAGAAATAACTTGATTTTTTTTCATTAGAACTCTCCTTGAATTTTTATTTTATTTATATTACCATATGAAAATAATTTTGTCAAATTTTTGTTACCAAGTTAAAATTCCCTCTTCAGAATTATACACATTTTCAAATCCCTCTTCTAATAAAATCAGAGCTGCAGACTTTGAACGAACTCCACTTCTACAAAAAGTTATATATGTTTTATTTTTATCTAACTCGGTAATTCTCTCTCCTAGTTCATGAAGTGGAATATTAATTGTCTCATTTAAAGATTCATCCCAATACTCCTCTTCTGTTCTAACGTCTAAAAGTACAGTATCTTTATCTTTAAGAAGATTTTTAACTTCCTCTTTTATCAATGTTTTATAATTTCTTTTCTGCATCTTTTTCCTCTTAATTAAATAAAGGTTTAATCTCCTCTATCCAAGCTTTTATTCTATCTGGAGTTTCATTATCTTGATTACTCTCATCTAGGGCTAATCCTACGAATTGATCTCCTACTATAGCCTCTGTTTCTTCATAAGAATATCCTACTGTTGAAGTAAATCCTACTATTTTTGCTCCATTCTTCTCTACAACATCATAAAGTTTTCTCATAGCACCAACATAAGACTCTCCAAATGCAAATTGATTTCCTACTCCTACAATTCCTACAACTTTTCCTGTAAAATCAAGTGTTTTAAAAGTCTCATAAACAGTTTCCCAATCTCTTTGTAACTCTCCTACACCATAAGTTGGAGAAACTAAGATAAGATTATCTAATCCTGCCATCTCATCTATTCCGTTGGCTACGTCAAAAACTTCATAATCTTGTCCTCTTAAATAAAACTCTATTTCATCAACAATCCCAGCAGTTATTCCTGAAGTTGTTCCATAAAAAATTCCTATTTTTTTCATATTAATTTCCTCCACCATTCTTTAAACCAGTTATATCTTTTATCACTTCACTTGCTATAATAAGTCCTGCAACTGAAGGTACAAATGATATACTTCCTACATTATTTTGTTTTGCTCTATCGCCCTCTGAACTTTTAGGTTTCATCGGTAACTCTCTCGAGAATAATACTTTAACTTTTCCTATTCTTCTTTTCTTTAATTCCGCTCTCATGACTTTCGCTAAAGGACACACTGACGTTTTACTAATATCTGCAATCTCTAACATCGTCGGATTTATTTTATTTCCAGTTCCCATCGATGAGATTATTGGAATTTTTGATTCTTTGGCTATTGTTATCAAATCTAACTTAGCTGTAACTAAATCAATAGCATCAACTATATAATCATATTTTTTATCTTCTGAGAAGAACACTTCTTTTTTATCTTTAAAAAACTTTTCTTTATAGGCATTAACCTTTATTTCTGGATTAATTGAAAGAGCTCTCTTTTTTATCACTTCAACCTTATCCTGACCAATAGTATCTTGTGTTGCAATAACCTGTCTATTTAAATTTGTTATATCTACAGTATCAAAATCAACAACTGTAAGTTCACCTACTCCGGCTCTTACTAAAGACTCAACTACAAATCCTCCCACTCCTCCTACTCCAAAAACAAGTACATGTGAGTTATTCAGTTTATTTAGATTCTCTTTACCTATCAATAGTTCTGTTCTTTGAAAAATCATCTATATACCAACCTTTTTCTAATTCTTTACTAATTCCATAAAGATTATATACCAAAGAACTATAAAATACAAGTTTTTCTTTTAGTTCTTGACATTTTTTTAGAGTATATGATATATATTTTCTTAGCCACAAGAAGTGTGGAGTGCTATTTTAAGGAGGACAAGATGAAAAAAGAAACTAAAGTATTTCAAGCAGAAACTAAAGAACTTCTGAACCTTATGGTTCATTCAATCTACACTCACAAGGAGATCTTTTTAAGAGAGTTAATTTCTAATGCTAGCGATGCAATTGATAAACTAAAATTCAAGGCTCTTACAGATACCCATATTTTAGATTCTTCTAAAGAACTTAGTATATCTATCATTCCAAATATAGATTCTAGAACATTAACTATCAAAGATACGGGTATTGGAATGACTTTTGATGAAGTCGTTGAAAACATTGGTACAATCGCAAAATCTGGATCAAAAGCTTTTTTAAACTCTTTAGAGGAAGCTAAAAAAAGTGGTGATTTAAATATAATCGGTCAATTTGGAGTCGGTTTTTACTCTGCTTTTATGGTAGCGGACAAAATTATTTTAGAGACAAAGTCTCCTTACTCTGATAAAGGAGTTAGATGGATTTCAGCTGGTGAAGGAAGCTATGATATCGAAGAGATTGATAGAGCTGAGATAGGAACCTCTATTATTTTACATATAAAAGATAACGATGAAGATAAAGAGTTTTTAAATGAACATAAGTTTAGAGCTCTTATTAAAAAATATTCAGATTATGTTAAGTACCCAATTCTTTTTAAAGATGAAAGGCTTAACTCTACTAAACCTATCTGGAAAACACCTAAAAACGAACTAAAAGACGAGGATTACAATGAGTTTTATAAGTCAAACTTCCATGATTGGCAAAATCCTTTATTACACTTTAACTTTAATATTCAAGGTAGCTTAGAGTATAATGCGATTTTATTTGTTCCTACTACTCCGCCATATGATCTATATACTCGTGAATATAAAAGAGGATTACAACTTTATACAAAAAATGTTTTTATTATGAATAAATGCGAAGAACTTATTCCGCAATATTTCAACTTTATAAAAGGACTTGTTGATACCGATGATCTTTCTCTAAATATTTCTAGAGAGATTCTACAAAAAACTCAACAATTAAAAAATATATCTAAAAATTTAGAAAAGAAAATAATCTCAGAATTTGAAAAACTTATGAATAATGATAGAGATAAATATCTAAAATTCTGGGAAACTTTCGGAAGACATATAAAATTCGGAGTTCATGAAAATTTCGGATTAAACAAAGATAAACTACAAAACCTACTTATGTTTAAAAGTTCTAAAAATAAAGATTTTATATCTCTTAAAGAGTATGTAGAAAGAATGAAACCTGAGCAAAATGAAATCTATTATGCTGTTGGTGAAAATATTGAAATTTTAGAAAAAATGCCTAAAGTTTCTAATGTTTTAAGTAAAGATTTTGAAGTTTTATATTTAACAGAAGCTGCTGATGAATTTGCTTTAAAAACTATGCAAAATTTCTCTGAAAAAGAGTTTAAATCTGTCTACGAAGTTTCTTTTGAGAGCGAACAAGAAAAAGAGGAATTAAAAAAACTTTCAGAAATCAACAAATCTCTATTAGATAAAATAAAATCTACTTTAAATGAAAAAGTTGTTGAAGTAAAACTTAATCCAGAACTTGGAGATAGCTCAATTTCTCTTTCTTCTAAAGGCGAAGTATCTTTAGAGATGGAAAAGCTTTTATCTCAAATTCCTGGAAATGAGGGAGTTAAAGCTCAAAAAGTTCTAGAGATAAATCCAAACCACCCCCTATTTAATAAATTACAAGTAGCAAATGAAACTGACCTAAAAGAACTTTCTAATATTCTATATAATCAAGGTCTTTTACTTGAAGGTTTTTCTTTAGAAAATCCTTTAGAATTCGTTACAAATTTAAATAAAATTTTAAGTAAATAAACTAAAAAATGGAAGAGTTGACTCTTCCATTTTTATTACAAACTTTTTATAATACCTTTTTTATAACAAAATAATAATTTTTTCAACTCTTTCACTTGACCTTCTAACTCTTTCCCCACATCTGTATCTCTAACTTTTAATCTTTCATAGCGACTGTCTACAATCTCAGTTGTAGACTGAATATCCAAACATTTTTGAATAGATTCCCCTATATTTTCAAAGGGTTTATGACATACCAATCTTTTTCCGTGAGAATTAAAAATTAAAGTATAACCAGCTATTCCTGTAGTTGATTGATAGGCTTCTGAAAAGCCTCCATCAATTAGAATTACTTTTCCGTCCCCTTTTATTGGAGTCTCTCCTTTTCTAACTTTGACTGGAACATGACCATTTATTATATGAGAATACTCATCCTCAATTCCAAATTCCTTTAGAATTCTTTCAGCAACCTCTTTTTTATCGAAAAACTCATAATAGTTATCATAGACCTCTTTATGAGTTTCTTTCTGAGTAAAAAAATATCTTTCAAAAGTTCTCATCTTATCTTTTCCAAACAATGGTGAATCTTTTCCACACCAAAGATACCAGATAAAATCCTTGCCTTGAATATTCTCATCGTAATATCCCTCTCTGCAAAGTTGATCACATCTTTCAAACAATCGTTTTCCTGAGTATTTTTTTCCAAAGATATCTACTTCTCTGAATCCACCCTTTTCATCTAAAGGCATACATCCATGAAACAGTAAATTACAATTTCTTTTTAAATACACATTTCCTTTTTCTAAAAGAAACTTTATATGTTCCTGAAGTTTTTCACTGTTTCTAAAACTTCTAACTAAGCCTTCTACAACCTCTTTCTCATCTTCATTCAAAAGATATGGATTAATCAAATCCACAGTCTTATTCTTACCAATTAAAGTATGCATAAGAAGTCTATCTTGCATATCAAAAGTTGGATTTCTTTTGATAATATCTCCCTCTAATTTAAATTGAATAATCGATATCGCCTTATGCATTTTAGATAATAACTGTGTCTCTTTGTTTTCTGTTTTTCCTTTGGGTTGAAACTCTATACAAGAATCTTCACTGTAATACTCCATAGCTAACGTTGCCAATGGCAGTAAATTTATTCCATATCCATCCTCTAAAATCTCACGATTAGAATATCTTAGACATATCCTTATCGCATTTGCTATACAGGCCTCATGACCACATGCTGCCCCAACCCATAGGATATCATGATTCCCCCACTGAATATCTACATTATGATATTTAATTAACTTATCCATTATCTTATGTGGATACGGCCCTCTATCATATATATCCCCTACTATATGAAGATTATCTACCACTAATTTCTGAATTAAAGTGCTTACATTTATTATGAACTCTTTTCCTTGATTTATATCTATAATTGTTTTAATTATACCTTCAACATAATCTTTTTTATTTTTTTCTTCAACTCGTTCATATAATAACTCTTGTATTATATATGAAAACTCCTTTGTCATAGCCTTTCCTACTTTTGAACGAGTATACTTTGAGGAAACAATCTTTAAAACTTCTAAAACTCTGGGAATAGTTTTTTTATACCATTCCTGCATATCTATTCCCGAACTTTGAATAAGCTCAACTTTTTCTTTTGGATAATAAATTATTGTTGCTAACTGATTTCTCTCTTTTTCTATTATGTTAGGAAATAGATTCTCAATTTTTTCTTTTATAACTCCTGAACAGTTTTTTAAAACATGATTGAATGCCTCATATTCACCGTGAATATCACTTATAAAATGTTCTGTTCCTTTTGGTAGAGATAAAATTGCTTCTAAATTTATTATCTCTGTTGCCGTTTCAGAAATTGTTGGAAAACTCTTCGATAAAAGTTTTAAATATTTTATTTCTTCCTCTTTTAAATTCATTCTATCCCATCCTTTTTTGTATAGCACTTTGAGCAGCAGCTACTATAGCAATTGGAACTCTAAATGGCGAGCAACTTACATAACTAAATCCTAATTCGTTAAAATATTCTATACTTTTCGGATCTCCTCCATGTTCACCACAAACTCCTATTTTTATGTCTGGCTTCACCGATTGCCCTAGTTCTTTTGCTAACACTATAAGCTTTCCAACTCCACGAGTATCTATTGACTGGAACGGATCTCTTTTCATTATATTTTTAGCTTTATAGTGATCTATAAATTTTATTGAGTCATCTCTTGAAATACCATATGTTGTTTGAGTTAAGTCATTTGTTCCAAACGAAAAGAATGCACTCTCTTCAGCTATTTCATTCGCAATTAAACACGCTCTTGGAAGTTCCATCATAGTTCCTAATTTATAATCTATAGTTTTCTGTTTCTCTTCAAATACTTTTTCAATCTCTTTTAAAATTCCCTCTTTAATATACTTAAACTCACTAATTCCTCCAATAAAAGGGATCATGATTTCAATCTCACAACTACCTCCCTCATGACTACATTCAATCGCAGATTCCATTATAGCTCTTGCTTGCATCTCATATATCTCTGGGAAAGTTATTGCCAATCTACACCCTCTATGACCTAACATAGGATTTTCTTCTTTTAATTCTTTTATTCTGCTTGCTATTTCAGAAGGTGATCTCTCTAATTGTTGAGCTAATCTATTTACATCTTTTTCAGTTTTAGGTAGAAACTCATGAAAAGGTGGATCTAGCAATCTTATATTCATAGGCATTCCACCCATTTTGTGAAGCATATTTTTAAAATCTTTCTTTTGAAGTTCCAAAAGTTTTTCTAAGGCTTTTTCTCTCTCCTCTTTTGTATTAGCTATTATCATCTCTCTAACACTCCAGATTTTTTCATCTTCAAAAAACATATGCTCTGTTCTACAAAGACCTATTCCCTCAGCTCCAAACTCTCTTCCCACCAAAACATCATTTGGTGTATCTGCATTCATTCTAATCTCTAAAGTCTTAAACTCCTTACACCACTCAAGAAGCTCTTTCAACTCTTGACTTATCTCACCTTTTTTAAGTTTTACTTCACCTTTATATATTTCACCATTATATCCATTTATAGATATAATATCTCCTTCAAAAATCTTCTCTCCATCTATTTGGAAAAACTTTTCACTCGAATCTATTTTTATACTTTCACATCCAGTTACACAACATTTACCCATTCCTCTAGCTACTACAGCTCCATGAGATGTCGCTCCACCTTTAACCGTTACTATTCCTTTTGCTAAACTCATGCCTTTGATATCTTCTGGGGATGTCTCCACTCTTACTAAAATTACAGATTCTCCTTCTTTCACCATATCTGTGGAAAGAGCTACTTTTCCTACTGCAACCCCTGCTGAACCCGGTAACCCTTTCCCTAGAAGCTTTTTTCCTACTAAATCACTCTCCTCAAAAGTACCATTAAAAACTTGAGGTAAAAGTTCTGTATCTATCATTGAAATAGCTTTATCTTTTGTTATAATCTCTTCTTTTACCATATCTACAGCTATTTTTATAGCTGCATTTGGTGATCTTTTTCCACTTCTTGTTTGAAGTATGAAAAGTTTTTCATTTTCTATTGTAAATTCGATATCTTGCATATCTCCATAGTGATTCTCTAAAAGTTTCCCAATCTTTGAAAACTCTTCATAGATTTTAGGTAATTGCTCTTTCATACTCTGAATTGAATTCGGTGTTCTTATACCTGCTACGATATCTTCTCCTTGAGCTTCTAATAAATATTCTCCAAACAATACATTTTCTCCTGTCGATGGATTTCTAGTAAATGCAACTCCTGTTCCCGAAAGTTCATTATAATTACCAAATACCATCTCTTGAATAACAACGGCAGTTCCCATACTTTCATCAATCCCTTGAAGTTGTCTATATATTTTAGCTCTATCGTTATTCCAAGAATTAAATATTGATTCTATTGCCATTTTTATCTGCTCTTTTGGATTCTCTGGGAAAAACTCCCCTGTTTCTATCCAATATATATTTTTGAATATCTCAACAATCTCTTTTTCTGATTTTCCATTTGAAAACTCTTTAATCTTTAAAAATTTTTCTCTTGGAACTCCTTTTACAATCTCACTAAACATCTCAATAAATCTTAAATAAATTTCATATACAAATTTTTCATTCTTCGTTTTTTCAATCAATTTCTCAACTACAATATCATTCAATCCTAAGTTTAATATCGTATCCATCATTCCAGGCATTGAAACTGGTGCTCCAGATCTCACAGAAACTAATAAAGAGTTTTCTCCCTCAAAACTCTTTTTCGTTTCCTCCTGAAGTTTTTGAAGTGATTTCTCAATCTCATCAATCATTGATTTAGATAAAGAGTTATCACTCTCAAAATAATTTTTACAAGCTGTTGTTGTAACAATCATTCCATTTGGAATAGGTAATCCTATTCTTTTCATTTCAACTAAGTTGGCTCCCTTTCCACCTAGTATCATTTTTCCTAAACCATTTCCCTCACTGAACAAGTAAATATTTTTCATACTTTCTCTCCTGTATTTCCTAATTTATTTTACTGAACTATTCACTTTTCTCTTTATTCTGATTCGCAACTATATCAAGAAGTAATTTACTAACATTTGTTTTAGTAAATCTTCCAACTACTTTGTAACTCTCTCTTCCATTTTTCTCAGTTATTCTAACCACAGGAACTGAATCTATTTGGTGTTCGATTATTTTTTTTACACAACTTTCTATAGTTTCATCCTCTGTGGCAAAAACTATGTTTGGCATTCTTGTCATTATAAGATTTATAGGAATTTGCTCAATATCTCTTTTCCCAATAGCGATTCTAAGCAAATCCTTTCTTGAAACAATTCCAGCAAGGTTCCCATCCTTTGTTATAAAAATTGTTCCAATATCCTTTTCAAACATAAGTAATACCGTTTTATACACTGAGTAACTCTCATCAATTGTTATCGGCATACTCATAATATGTTTTACTAAAGTCTTATTATTTGACTCCACAAAAGCTTCATTATAAGTATATCCAACTTTTTGTTTAGATTTTATTATTGACATTTTTCTTAAAATAGAAAAATCTGTTCTCAGAGCCGATCTAGTTATGTATATCATCTTTGCTATTTCGTCTCCTGTTATTGGTCCATGTTTCTTAATAATTTCCACAATCTCTTTTTGTCTTTCTGTTAACTGCATATTAACTCCTTTTTTAATTTGTGCACATTTAAAAATAAGTTTTTTCTATGTTTTTATAGAAATATAGTAACACCTAAGATCAAAAATTGCAATATTTATTAATAAGTGCACAATTAAATTCAAGTATAACTTTACAAGGTGTTTTTACTTTTTCCAATTCTGATGGCTTTTTTTTTACTTTTTAGGTATAATAATCTCAAATATAATTAGTTGAAGGAGGATTTTTATAATGTTATTTTACAGACCTAATTACCTTATGATGACAGCTGGGCCAACAACTGTTTCTGGAAATGCTCTACACGCTAGAAGTAAAGTTTTTGGTAATCCTGATCTTGATCCAGATTTTTTAAGTTACTATAAGTTTGTTTGTCACAGACTTAGAAACTTTATCGGCTCTGAAGAATCTAAAATTCTTATTATGAGTGGAGAAGGTATGCTTGGACTTGATGCCGCATGTGCATCTCTAACTGAAAAAGGAGACAAAGTTCTTGTTATTTCAAACGGATTTTTTGGCGAAGGATTTAAAGAACTTATCGAGCCTTATGGTGGGAATGTTACAATTTTTGAATCAAGCTGGAAAAAATCAATTGATTTAGAAAGTTTAAAATCTTTCTTAGAAAAAGATTCTGATTTCAAATACGCCACTATTATACACTGTGATACTCCTAGTGGACTTTTAAATGATATCGGACCTGTTTGTCAACTGCTAAAATCAAAAGGAATTTTAACTGTTGTAGACACTGTTGCTGCTCTTGGTGGAGTAGATTTCAGAATGGATGAATGGGGTGTTGACATTGCACTTTCTGCATCTCAAAAAGTTTTTTCAGCAGCTCCTGGATTAACTATCGTTGCTGTTAGTGATGACGCTTGGAAAGCTATGGAAAACAGAAGTACTCCAATTCCATCTTTCTATTGTAATCTTTTACATTGGAAAAATATTGAAGAGAAAAAATCATTCCCATACACTATGCCTGCAAGCGATATTATCAGCTTAGGTACAGCTATTGATAATCTTTTGTCAGAAACTCTTTATAGAACTTTTGATAGACACGAAGAGATGAGAGATCTTTGTATTGAAAGACTAAAAGAACTTGGGTGTACTTTATATCTTGAAGATAATTTCTCTCCTACAGTTACAGCCTTTTATCCTCCAGAAGGAATAAGAGCTGAAGATCTTTTAGTTCATTTAAGAACTAAATACAATATTTTACTTTCAGGTTCTTACGGTCCTTTAGCCGGTAAGGTAATAAGAATTGGACATATGGGTGAAAACGCTCGTGAAGATAGAGTTCGTTTCACTTTAGACTGTTTAGAAAAGGCCATTATCGATTTAAAATAATCATACAATAAAAAAAGTCGGCAAAATATGCCGACTTTTAATTTTTTATATCTCTTGTCTTCCATCTAAGGCTCTTGATATTGTTGCAACATCTGCAAACTCTATATTTCCTCCCATTGGAATTCCACTTGCAATCTTAGTTATTTTTACATCAAACGGCTTTAGTAACTTAGTTAAATAAAGTGCTGTTGTTTCTCCCTCTAAATCTGGATTTAAAGCTAGAATAACCTCTTTTATCTCATCTTTCGCTACTCTTTCTAATAGAGATTTCAAATTTAGCTTGTCTGGTGTCATTCCATTTAATGGATCAATTTTTCCATTTAAAACATGGTATGTACCTTTATATCTCTTTGTTTTTTCTAATGGAATAATGTCTCTACTATCCTCTACGACACAGATGATATCCTTTTCTCTAAATTCATCTCTACAAATATCACACGTTTCATTCTCACTAAAATTTCCACACACTGAGCATTTTTTAACAGTTTCCTTTACATCTTTCAACGCTTTGGAAAATCTTTCTACCTCAGTATCACTCATTTCTAAAACGTGAAATGCTAATCTTACAGCACTTTTTCTTCCGATTCCAGGTAATCTATTAAACTCATCAATCAATATTTCTAATGACTTAGTTGCCATTTAAACTCCTTACTACTTTTTTTCTACTGTAGTCTTTTGAGCTAATGATCTTGTAATCTCTTTTATGCTTTTAGAAATTTCTCTTCTTTCCTTTCCTAACTCAGCATTTTTTATGATATAATCATCAACTCTATCCTCGTAGTCACCCTTCATGTTTTCAATTATATCAATAATTTCAGCATAAGTCATTCCAGGCTTTAAGTATTCTTTTAAATTTGATAGAAGATCTACTCTTTTTCTATTATCTCTAATTTTTCTATCGTTATCTTCAATCTCTCTTTTTATTTTATTTTTTCTTCTTTCTTTTCTAACAACATCTAAAACTGTAATCATAACTTTTCACCAGCTCCTATTTACAAAGTGTTAATGCTAATTCATAATCTTTAGTAATATCGTATTTTCTTGTACCTTCCCAAGCAAATGATATTGGATGAGTTACTAATTCGTTGCTTTCAATTCCAACCATAACTCCACCTTCTCCAGCTTCAAGAAGTTCTACTGCCTTTGCACCCATTTTAGTTGCTAGTACTCTATCAAATCCTGATGGAGTTCCACCTCTTTGAACGTGAGCTAAAACAACACTTCTAACTTCAGTTGTTACTTTTTCTTTTAATTGTTTTTCAATCTCAAGAACGCTTCCAACACCTTCAGCTATAAGTACTATATCATGTAATTTTCCTTGTCTTCTTCTCTCTTTAATTTGGTAAGCTAACATTTCAATTGGTTCGTCGATTTCTGGAATTAAAACTCCATCTCCTCCACCTGCTAGTGTTGCATGAAGAGCTAAATCTCCTGCATGTCTTCCCATAACTTCCATCAAGATTGTTCTTTCATGAGAAGTTGCTGTATCTCTTAATTTTGATATAGCATCTAATATTGTATTTAAACAAGTATCAAATCCTATTGTGTAATCTGTTCCGATTATATCGTTATCTATTGTTCCAGGTAATCCTACAACTTTAAATCCATGCTCTTTAGATAGTAAGTCTGCTCCTCTATAAGAACCGTCTCCTCCAACTACTACTAGTCCTTCGATTCCTCTTTTCTTAAGATTTTCTGCAGCTATAGCTCTGAATTTTGGATCTTTAAACTCTAAACATCTAGCAGTTAAAAGAACCGTACCACCTCTATCAATTATTCCTGATACATGGCTTCCATTCATTTGGAATATCTCATCGTGTAACATTCCTAAGTATCCTCTTTTTACTCCAAATACTTCCATTCCTTTTGCTAAAGCTACTTTAGCTACCGCTCTTACTGCAGCGTTCATTCCTGGAGCATCTCCTCCACTTGTTAAAACCGCTATTCTTTTCATAAAGACTTGCACCTCCGACACTTTCTATTAAAATTTAGATTGTTTTCTCTATAAAACTTCCCATTTTTCTAAACTTATTATATCTATTTTTTAGTAAAGTATCTACATCTAATTTAGATAACTCTGAAAGTGATGACAAAATAACACTTTTAAGGTCATTTGCTGCACACTTATAATCCCTATGAGCGCCACCTAATGGTTCTTTTACAATGCCGTCAATTATACCTAAACTTTGTAAACTTTTACCTGATATTTTTAAGTTATTTGCAGCCTCTGGTGCCTTAGATGAATCTTTGTATAAAATTGCTGCACAGCCTTCTGGTGATATAACAGAATAAACCGAATTTTCTAGCATATAAACTTTATCTGCTACCCCTAGTGCTAATGCTCCTCCTGACCCTCCTTCACCTATTACTATCGAGATTATTGGAGTTTTTATACCTGCCATCTCTAATAGATTTCTAGCAATTGCCTCTCCTTGTCCATGTTTTTCAGCTTCTATTCCTGGATAAGCACCCGCTGTATCTATTAAATTTACTATTGGTATCGAAAATCTTTCAGCCATTCTAAACAATCTTAATGCTTTTCTGTATCCTTCAGGGCTAGCCATTCCGAAGTTTCTATGCAGATTTTCTTCTATACTTCTTCCTTTTTGATGACCAATAATCATCACTTTTTTTCCATCAATTTTGCAAAGTCCACCAACAATTGCTGGATCATCTTTGCACAATCTATCTCCGTGCAGTTCTACAAAGTCTGTCGTCATATTTTTTATGTAATCCAATGTATATGGTCTCTCTGGATGACGAGCAATAGCTACTCTATCCCAGTCATTTAAATTTTCATATGCCGATTTTAAATACTCATCTCTTTGCTTTGTCAGTTTTTCTATCTCTAAGCTCAAATCTATCTTTTTTTCTTTCGAAAAATTTTTAAGTTCCGATATTTTCGTTTCTAAATCCAAAATTTCGTTATTAAATTTCATGACACTCTCCTATAAATAAGCTATTTCTAGATTATATTATCTATAATTTTATGAAGAGTTCTCTTCATATCCTCTCTTTTTACAATAACATCTACCATTCCACATTCCTGTAAAAATTCACTTCTTTGGAATCCATTAGGTAATTTTTGTTTTATTGTTTGCTCAATTACTCTCTGACCTGCAAATCCTATCAGTGCATCTGGCTCTGTCATTATAATATCTCCTAGCATTGCAAACGAGGCAGTAACTCCTCCTGTTGTAGGATTTACTGGTATAGATATAAATGGTAGTCCTGCCGCTCTTAATCTCTCTAATGCAGCTGAAGTCTTTGCCATTTGCATAAGTGATAGTATCCCTTCATGCATTCTAGCTCCTCCCGATGAAGATACAACTACAACAGGAATCTTAAACTTAATTCCTCTTTCTATTGCTCTAGTTATCTTTTCACCAACAACTGATCCCATACTTCCACCTAAAAAATCAAAATCCATAACAGCTATACTTACTTTTATTCCAAAAATATCTCCAATTCCTGCTACTACACCTTCAAACATCCCTGTTTTCTCTACTGCTGCTTCATATTTTTCTTTATATCCTGGGAAATCTAATGGATTTTCTGAAACTAAATTTTTATCCATCTCTTGGAACGTATCTTCATCAATCAATAGTGCAACTCTTTCTTTTGCACTCATCGAGAAATAATAATCACAATGTGGACATTTTTGTAAATTTTGCTCAATATCATTTTTATAGATAATCTCATTACACTCTGGGCATTTCTCCCACAAACCAGTTATTTTGGTCTTCTTTATTATTTTTTCCTCTTTTTCTTCAACTTTTTTATTTTCTGATTTATTTTCCTTAACAGTTAAAGTCGCATACTTTTTTTTATTCAAAGAAAAAAACTTCATATTTTCCTCCTGAAACTTCATTATTTTTTTAATATTTCAATATCTCATTCTATAAGATTTTTCACTATATTTCAATAATTATTTGATTTTGACACTTTTATATTATAAAATGTCTATTGATAATATTCATGAAATGGGTGATTAAAATTACAAACGATATTAACATATTAAGAGAGAAAATTGATAGTATTGATAAAGAGATAATCAAGTTGATATTAAAAAGAATGGAAATTGTTCATCAAGTTGGAGTTACAAAATCTAAAGATAATAGTCGAATATATGTTCCTGAAAGAGAAATTGCTATTTATAAAAAACTCAGTGTACTCTCTGGAATTTCAAATAAAGACATCTCAAATTTTTATACAGAGATTATCTCATTTTGTAGAAAACTTGAAGGAATTTTAGATGTAGCTATTAAAAAGGATTCTTATTCTTTACTTGGTGTTAAAAAACTATTCGGTGAGCATGTAAACTCCATTTTTGTTGAAAGTTTTGAAGACATCAATACAGATATAAAATATATTTTGGCTCCATTTAATAAAGAAATATTAGATTTTATTCAAAAAAAAGGTTGGTCTGTTATAAACAGAGCTCATATAAATAATGAAACACTTTATTTATTTTCAAGTTTCGAAAATAAAATATTTAAGGATAACGATATCGCGATGATTTTAGAATCGACGAAACTTTCAGATGATTTTATCGAAATAAATAATGAAACCTTTATAAGTTTGATACCTTACGAAAATATCGAACTTTTTAGTGACTCTACTATTTTAGGAGTCATACCTAATAACTAATAAAACTATTAAAATAACAGGGGGAGGGAACATGTTAAAAAAAATAATAGCAATACTTTTTTCTATTTTATTTTTAGGTTGTAATAGTCTATCTATTCCAAATCCTATAGAAAATTCAGAATCAAATGATCGTGCTACAACTTCTGTTGATTCTGAAAATGAAGTAATAGGAATAGGATCTGCAAAAATCAGTAGCAGCGGAACATTAGTAGCTAATGGGAAAGCTTCCCGTGAAGCAAAAGATCGATTAAAATCTAGAATTTTAGCCGAAGAAGATATCATCTTCAAGTCATTTTTAGTTCCTGCTGACCCATATACAAAAAAAATTCTTTCACCAGCACTTTCTGATTTAATGGATTATACAGCTACGCAATTAGTACAAAGAGCTGCTGAAAAAGATACATGGACAGAGAACAACAAAGTTTATATTGTTTATAGTATGTCAAAAAGTGAGATTTTAAGTGAATCTCAAAATATATTTATTCAATATCTTGATGATATAACTAGTAAGTTTCAACTTATAAAAGAGGGAGTGAATCAATCACAATGAATATAGAAACACTTAATCTAAAAAGTAACTATCAAAAAAATGAGTTAAAAGATTTTTTAAAAAAATTTGATTTAACTTTTGATGAAGCTATAGACTACTCTTTAGTCATTAGAAAAGATGAAGAGATTGTTGCAACAGCATCAAAAAGTAAGGATATCATTAAATGTTTTGCTATCGACGATTCTTTAAGAGGAGAAGGAGTTACAAACACTTTAGTTACAACACTTCTAAATAAATCTTTCGACGAAGGGATATTCCATAGCTTTGTATTCACGAAACCTTCTAATGAAGATATTTTTAAAGGTGTCGGATTCAAATCTATTTCAAAAACAGATAAAGTTGCATTACTTGAAATTGGAATGAACTCTATCGACAAAACTATAAATAAAATAAAATCCCAACTCAATTGGCAAGAAAATAGTAACAATGGTCTTCTAATAATGAATTGCAATCCATTTACATTAGGCCATCAATTCTTAATCGAATATGCTTCTAAACAAATGGATAATATTTTAATTTTAGTAGTTGAGGAAAATAAATCTTCATTCCCTTTTATAGATAGGATGGAGTTAGTAAAAAAAGGAACCTCTCATTTAAATAATGTTACTGTTCTACCTAGTACTGAGTATGTTATATCTTCAGCAACATTTCCTAATTATTTCCTTAGAAAAGAGGATGATTCTCTTGTTGAATTTATGAAACTTGATACACTTATCACTGCTGAACATTTTTGCAAAAAACTAAATATCAATACAAGATTTGTTGGAGAGGAACCTTATTGCAAAATTACTCAAAAATATAACGAAACTATGATTGAAACTTTTAAAAATTTCAATCTAAATATCTTAATCATACCTAGAAAAGAGATGGGAGAAAAAGCTATTAGTGCCTCACGAGTTAGAGAACTCCTTAAAAATGACCAGATTGATGAAATTAAAAGTCTAGTTCCTAAATCTACATTAGATTATCTAATCTCTGAAAAAGGAAGGGAGGTTACAGAGAGAATTAAAAATTCTGACTCTGTTCACTAATTATCTATGTTTAATTTAGAAGAATTTTTATTAATGAGAGAAAAAAGAGTTGATATTCAAAACGAAATTATAAAGGAGTTCAATCAACCTATTTTGGTTTTAAGAGCAAACTATCCTGGTGAAGATAAAAACAACTTTGTTCCAAAATATATTATAGAAATTATAAAAGATGAAGTAGTTGAGATTTTCAATTCTGAGATTCTGTTTTCAAAAAAAATAGAATCAATTGAAGGTCCAACATATATATACGTTATAAAAAACTCTGGAAAAGAAATAAAAAAAATAGCCATGCTAATTGAAGAAAATCACGATCTTGGAAGATGTGTAGATATTGATGTTTTTGACTCTGATGGATACGCTTTCTCTAGAAAAGATTTCAACGGCGAAAAAAGAAAATGTCTTCTTTGTGAAGAGATGGCATTCGTTTGTGCACGTAAGAAAAATCATACTCAAATTGAAGTTCAATCTGCTATTCAAAAAAAATTAGAGTTATATTTAGAAAATCAAAAAATAACAGATAGTATTGTCAATACATTTTCAAATCTTGCTTTAAAATCTGTTATCCTAGAGGTTTCAGCCTTTCCATCGTTTGGTTTAGTTTCTCCTCAGAGTACCGGCTCTCATAATGATATGGACTTCTTTACATTTATCAATAGTGGTTTCTCATTAAATACCTACTTTAGAGAAGTCGTAAAAGCTGGTTGCTCAAAACTTCCAATCGATTTAATTTTTAAAAAAATTAGATATATGGGAAAAGTTGCTGAAAAAAATATGTTTTTAGCTACAAATAATGTAAATACACATAAAGGATTAATTTTTTTAATGGGAATTACAGCTACTTGTGCTGCTAAAGCCAAATCTCAAAATTTAACTTTTGAAAATATCTCTATTTTTATTCAAGAGATGTGTAAAGATATCTTAAAAGATTTTGACAATATTCATCTAAAGAAAACTCTTACTCATGGAGAAAAACTATTTATCAATCATGGAATTGTGGGTGTTAGAGGTGTTGCTAAAAATGGTTTGGATATGGTTTTCAATGGCGGAATCTCTATTTTTAAAAAGTCTATTGCTAACGATGAACATATCAATCATGCCATGATTAGAACATTGATATATCTAATGAGTATTTTAGAGGATACCACTATTTTGCATAGGCACGATATCGAAGTATTAAATCAAGTTAAACAAACAGCAATACATCTAAAAGAGAAATTTTATGACAAACCATTAAATATAGAAATCTTAACAGAAATCGAACAAGATTTTATTGGTAAAAGAATCAGTCCTGGTGGAGCTGCTGACTTACTAGCTATCACCATGTTTCTAGCTTTTATACAAAATAGTTTTGAATAAAAAAAGAGGTATAACCTCTTTTTTTATTTCCTACTTTTTAATCTATATACTCTATTGCAGCTTTTACAATCTCTGCAGTCAATCCCCAAATAACCTTGTCTTCATAAATATATAAAAATACTTCTCTAGGAGAACTTTTCCAAGGTGAATGATACATCTTCGGAAGATTTAACTCTATAGCTGGAAATATATATTTAACTCCATTTTCTTCATAATACGGTCGTGTTTCTACTTCTAACTTCTCCACTCGAGGTTCATTTTCCATAAAAAATTGAACTGGAACTAAAAAGCACTCCTCTACTTCATCTTCATTAATTTTTATATTAATCAATTCGCTCTCTTTCATAAACCCAAGGAAAGCTTCGACCATAACTCCCGAAGGTATAACCAATGTCCCAATTTTTCCTTTTATATCAATCTTTTTTATCCCTATCTCTTCAAAAGATTCTCTCAAAGAAGCTTCTAAAGCAGTTTCATGCTCTTCTACTCGTCCCCCTGGAAATGATATATCTCCTGCTTGTCTGATACCTTTTGCTCGTTTTTGAAATAAAAAATATTTTCCATCACTTTTTTCAACAACCAAAGCTATTACCGCTGAATTAAAATATCTATCTTTCCCTATTATCTTTTCTGTAAAATCAAGTTTTTTCATCTCTATCTCCTCCTTCTTTATTTTAACTCTTTTTTATAAAAAATCCTTCATTTTTTTATTTTTGATTGTTTTTGAAAGTTTTTGAAAGAAAATGATTGATTTTTATTTTATACTATGATAATATACTTCATATAAAAGGAAGTGATTTTATGTTAAATATAGAGAGAGAAAATTCTATTTTAGAACTATTAAAGCAAAAAGAGGTTGTAAAAATCCAAGAAATCGTTGATATTCTAAATGTTTCTGAAGCTACTGCTAGAAGAGATTTAGCTGCTTTAGAAAAAAAAGAACTTGTTAAGAGAGTTCATGGTGGAGCTATTTTAAATAATGCTTTGGACACTACAAAGGATTTTAATATACAATTTAGAAGAAATCTTAACAAAGAGGAGAAAGAAAAAATTGCACAACTTGCTGCATCTTTTGTCAAAAGAGATTCATGCATCTTTTTAGATGCTGGAACAACTACTCTTTGTATGATTAAATACCTTAAAAATCTAAATGTAAAAGTTATCACAAATGGTTTAAATCTTATTGATGAATTAGAAAAATATGATATCGAAAGTTTTTTAATCGGAGGAAAAATCAAAAGTAAAACAAGTTGTACTGTTGGATTTTCTGCTGTTCAATATTTAAAAACTTTCAACTTCGATTCAGCTTTTATCGGAGTAAATGCTTTTAATATTGATGGATACAGTACCCCATCTTTTGAAGAAGCTATGATTAAATCTGAAGCAATCAATAGAGGTCAAGAAACTTTTTTCCTGTGTGATCATACAAAAATAGGAAAACATAGTTTCACAATTTTTTCGACTTTAGATAAGGGAACTATTATCACAGATAAACCCCTTCCTAAAGAATATCAAAATTTAGTAAAAGTGGAGGTCGTAAAATGATATATACATTAACTTTAAATCCTGCGATAGATTATTTTTTAGCCTTTGACTCTTTTGTTGAAGGAAACCTTAATACTCCTAGAGAGACTTATAAATTGCCTGGAGGGAAAGGAATTAACGTTTCAAAAATTTTAAAAAATTTCAGTACAGATTCAATCTGTCTTGGATTCATAGGTGGATTCACAGGGGACTTTATCAAGTCTACTTTAGAAAACGATGGACTTGAAACAAAATTCTTCAATGTTAAAGAAGATACGCGTATCAATATAAAAATTAACAACAATGGACTTGAAAGCGAGATTGCAGGTACTTCACCTTCAATATCAAAGGAAAATCTTGATGAATTGTTTTATTTCTTAAAAAACAATCTAAAAAGTGGAGATATTTTAGCTCTTTCAGGAAGTGTTCCAGCATCAATCCCTACATCTATATATGCTGATATAATAGATGCTATCCCTAAAGATGTTAAAGTTATTTTAGATACTAGAGGATTACCTTTTGAAATAGCTTTGAAAAAAGGTGTATTTTTAATCAAACCAAATCAAGATGAAATTAATGAGTTTTTCCATTCAAACTTCTCTACAAATGAGGAATTAATTGAAGCTGGAAAAAAATTACAAACTATGGGAGCTGAAAATGTTCTTATCTCTCTTGGTGCTAAGGGATCTATCTTTATTACAAAGAATGAGATTTTTATAAGTGGAGTTCCTAAAGGAAATTTAATCAGTTCAAACGGTTCTGGAGATTCTATGATCGGTGGTTTCATATATGGACTTAATAAAAATTTATCACTTGATAAATGTTACGAATTAGGAATTGCATCTGGTAGTGCTACAGCTTTCTCTAAAGGATTAGCTACTTTCGAAACAATGGAAAATTTACTAAAAGAAATAAAAATTAATAAGTTATAATTGGGAGGATAAAAATGTTAGATAAAATGTTAGTTAAAAACTGTATGAAATTAAACTTAAAAGCTACAACTAAATCTGAAGTTATAGACGAGCTTGTTGAAGTTTTATACACAAATGGAAGACTTAATGACAAAGAAGAATTTAAAAAGACAATAATAAAAAGAGAAGAGCAAAGCAGTACAGGATTAGAAGAAGGAATTGCAATTCCTCATGGAAAATCAACTTCTGTTAAAATTCCTACTGTTGCTTTCGGATTGTCAAAATCTGGAATCGATTATGACTCTTTAGACGGGGAACCTTCAACACTATTCTTCATGATTGCTGCACCTGCTGATGCTACAGATTCTCATATAGAAACTCTATCTCAGCTTACATCTCTTCTTTTAGATGATGATGTAAGAGAACAACTTTTAAACGTTACTTCTGAAGAAGAGGTTCTAAGTATACTTTTAAAAGATGCTCCTGCTAAAGAAGAAGTCGTATCTGTTGGAAATAACTTTGATGTTCTAGCTGTAACTGCTTGTCCTACTGGAATTGCACACACATATATGGCTGCTGAAGCTTTAAATAAAAAAGCTAAAGAGATGGGAGTAACAATAAAAGTTGAAACTAATGGTTCAACTGGTGTTAAAAACATGATCACAGATGAAGATATCAAAAATGCAAAAGGTATCATTGTTGCTGCTGACAAAAATGTCGATATGGCAAGATTCAATGGAAAAAATGTCGAGATTGTTCCTGTTAAAGATGGAATCAAAAGACCACAAGAACTTATACAAAACGCTTTAGATAAAAAAGCTCCTGTATACTCTTCTAATGAAACTTCAAAGTCTACACCTAGTGATAGAAAAGGATTCTATAAGCATCTTATGAGTGGAGTTTCTAATATGTTACCATTCGTTGTTGGTGGAGGAATATTAATTGCTTTATCATTTATCTTCGGAATTAATGCATCTAATCCAACTGATCCTAGTTTCAATCCAATAGCTAAGATTCTTATGGATATCGGTGGAGGAAACGCATTCTTCTTAATGGTTCCAGTTTTAGCTGGTTTCATTGGTATGAGTATCGCAGATAGACCTGGTTTTGCTCCTGCGATGGTTGGAGGACTTATTTCTGCTAATAATGGCGGTGGGTTCCTTGGTGGTTTAGTTGGAGGATTCCTTGGTGGTTATGTAGTTGTTCTTTTAAAGAAAGTTTTTGCTAAGCTCCCTGAAAAATTAGAAGGTATCAAACCTGTTTTACTTTACCCTCTATTTGGTATTTTAATAACTGGACTTCTTATGTATACTGTTGTTATATCTCCTGTTGCTGCTATAAACAATGGAATTACAAGTTTTTTAAATAGTCTTGGAACTGGAAACTTAATTTTATTAGGTGCTGTTTTAGCTGGTATGATGGCTATTGATATGGGTGGACCTATCAATAAAGCTGCATTTACATTCGGTATAGCTGCTATTGCTGCAGGTAACTACTATCCTCATGCTGCTGTTATGATTGGTGGAATGACTCCTCCTTTAGGAATCGCTCTTGCTACAACATTCTTTAAGCATAAATTTACAAAAGATGAGAGAGAAGCTGGTTTAACTAACTATATTATGGGAGCATCATTCATTACAGAGGGAGCTATTCCTTTTGCTGCTGCTGATCCTATGAGAATAATTCCTAGTTGTGTTATAGGTTCTGCAGTTGCTGGTGGACTTGCTATGGCATTTAAATGTCAACTTCCTGCTCCTCATGGTGGATTATTCGTTTTACCTATCATTACTAATCCATTAATGTATCTTGTTTCAGCTATAATCGGTTCATTAATCACATGTGTTTTAATAGGAATTACTAAACCATCTAAAAATATATAATTCCTTTATTTATAAGAGAGCTTAAAGCTCTCTTTTTTTATACTTCTTATCTTTTCACTTTTTTTAACTGTTTTTTATCTTGACATTTGAAATTAATATAGTATACTTATTATTGATAAGAGACAAAAGGAGATCAAAATGAACTCAAATTTCGAAAAGATTTTAATCAAAAACAATAAGATACTTGCTGTAAAAGATCAACAAACTTTAGATAACGCTCTTTCTAGCACTGCTAAAATCATATTTTTATTGAGTAGCGATATCTGCTCTATCGAGGAAACAACTCGTCTAATTAAAGCTAGTGGAAAGATATGTTTTGTTCATTTAGATATGATACAAGGCCTTAACACAAAAGAGAATTCTGCTATAGACTATCTTAAAGAAAATACTTTTGCCGATGGTGTTATTACAACTAAATCTGGCGTGGCTAAATACGCCCATAAAGTAGGTTTTTTAGTTATTCTAAGATGTTTTTTAATAGATTCACTTTCATTGACTACAACATTTAAACTTTTTAACGAGACATATATTGATGCAATAGAAATTCTACCTGGAGTTATGCCAAAGATTATCGAAAAAATTTCAAAGCAAAGCTCAATTCCTATTATAGCTGGTGGACTTATATCTGATGAAGACGATATAAATTTAGCCTTAAAGAGCGGAGCTGTCGCAATATCCACGACAAAATTAAATATCATAAGTTAATTTAGCTAGAGATATTAGAGAAGCTATTCAATCAAAAGGAATTTCAGATTCTTCTTTTTTTGAATGGCTTTTTTTAATATAAAAAAAATAATATGGGAGGGTATCATGAATGTTTTTGTAGCTGAGTTTATAGGTACTGCAATTCTGGTTTTACTAGGTAATGGTGTTGTTGCAAATGTAGTTTTAAACAAAACAAAAGGAAATAATTCAGGATGGATCGTAATTACTACAGCTTGGGGACTAGCAGTTATGGCTGGAGCATATGCCGTTGGATGGGTTAGTGGTGGACATCTGAATCCAGCACTTACTATTGGTTTTGCTATTGCAGGTCTTTTCCCTAAAAATCTTGTTTTAGGTTATGTCATTGCACAAATCTTAGGAGCAATGCTAGGGCAATTATTAGTATTTTTAACTTACAAAAGACACTACGACGAAACATCTGATGCAGGTTCTATTTTAGCTTCTTTCTCTACTGGTCCTGCTATTAGAGATTTAAAATGGAATTTTATAACTGAAATTATTGCTACTTTTATGCTTGTTTTTGGTTTATTGGCTATCGGTCATATTAATAACCAAGCTTTTACTGCTACACTACCTAACGGAGAATTAATTAAAGGTTTCACTGGAATTGTAGGTCCTTTACTTGCAGGATTCTATATTTGGAGCTTAGGTTTAAGTTTAGGTGGTCCAACTGGTTATTCACTTAATCCAGCGAGAGATCTAGGTCCAAGAATTATACATGCTATTTTACCTATCGCTAATAAAGGAGATTCTGATTGGGGATACTCATGGGTTCCTGTAGCTGGACCTATTGTTGGAGGTATAATTGGAGCGTTGACTTTCGTGGCTGTTTTTAATTAATAGTTTTTATTTTGAATTTTAAATTTCTAAATATTAGGAGGATTTTTATGAAATATATAATTGCATTAGATCAAGGAACAACTAGTTCAAGAGCTATAATTTTTGATGAGCAACAAAATATAATTGCAAGTGCACAAAAAGAGTTTAAACAAATCTATCCTAAAGAGGGATGGGTTGAACACGACCCTATGGAAATATGGGCTAGTCAAAGTGGTGTTTTAGCTGAAGCCATGGCTCAATCAGGAGTATCTCAGCATGATGTTATCGGTATTGGTATCACAAACCAAAGAGAAACTACAATCGTTTGGAATAAAGTTACTGGTAAACCTGTTTATAACGCTATTGTTTGGCAATGTAGAAGAACAGCCCACATCTGTGATGATTTAAAAGCTAAGGGATTAGCTGAATATATAAGAGACAACACTGGATTAGTTGTTGATGCTTATTTCTCTGGAACTAAAATTAAATGGATTTTAGATAATGTTGAAGGAGCTAGAGAACAAGCTGAAAGAGGAGAACTTCTTTTTGGTACTGTTGACACTTGGTTAATTTGGAAACTTACTAACGGTAAATCACATGCAACAGATTATACAAATGCATCAAGAACAATGATATATAATATAAAAGATCTTTGCTGGGATGAAAAGCTTTTAGACGAATTAAACATTCCAAAATCTATGCTACCTGAAGTTAAGGATTCAAGTGGAACATTTGGTTATGCTAATCTTGGTGGAAAAGGTGGACATAGAATCCCTATTTGTGGGGTTGCCGGAGATCAACAAGCTGCTTTATTCGGTCAAGCTTGTTTTGAAAAAGGAGAAGCTAAAAACACTTACGGAACTGGATGCTTCATGCTTATGAATACAGGTGAAAAAATGTATCAAAGTAAAAATGGACTTCTAACTACAATCGCTATTGGATTAGATGGAAAAGTACAGTATGCCCTTGAAGGAAGTATCTTCGTAGCTGGTGCTGCTGTTCAATGGTTAAGAGATGAGTTAAAACTAATAACAGATTCTAAAGATACTGAGTATTTTGCAAGTAAAGTTAAAGATAATGGTGGCGTTTATTTCGTTCCAGCATTTGTTGGATTAGGAACTCCTCACTGGGATATGTATGCTAGAGGGGCAATCTTAGGTCTTACTAGAGGAGCTAATAAAAATCATATTATCAGAGCCACTTTAGAATCTATAGCATATCAAACTAGAGATGTTTTAGAAACTATGCAAGCTGACTCTGGAATTGAATTAAAAGCACTTAAGGTCGACGGTGGAGCATCTGCTAATAACTTCTTAATGCAGTTCCAAGCCGATATAATAGGTAAAGAAGTTCATAGACCATCTACAGTTGAAACAACAGCATTAGGAGCAGCTTACCTTGCTGGTCTTGCAGTTGGATTCTGGAATGATAAAAATGAGATTAAGAAAAACTGGTGTTTAGAAACTACTTTCTCTCCTAACATGAACGAAGAAGAGAGAAATTTAAAACATAAAAAGTGGAAAAAAGCTGTTGAAAGATCTTTAAATTGGGAGCTTGACTAATTAAAAAAAAAGTAGTATAGTTAGATTAGAAATTAAATATTAGCAATAGAGATGAAGAGAGCTAAAAAGTGTTGGTAACGCAGTTACCACCTTTTTGTGCTCTCTTTTTTGCTATCAAAAACTAGGAGGGAATTTTATGTATGATATTTTAATCATTGGTGCTGGTATTGTTGGAACTGGTATCGCAAGAGAGCTTTCTAAGTATAAACTTAAAGTTGCAATTTTAGAAAAAGATACAGATGTATCTAATGAAACAACAAAAGCCAATAGTGCTATAGTACACGGTGGATACGATGCTAAAGAGGGATCACTTATGGCAAAATTAAATGTTTTAGGTAACTCTTTATATGAAGATTTGTGCAATGAGCTTTCTGTTCCATTCAAGCGTAACGGTTCGCTTGTTTTAGCATTCAATGAAGAAGAGGCAGAACATTTAAATGTTCTTTACAATAGAGGTATCATAAATAAAGTTCCTGGCCTAAGTATTATCACTCAAGAAAAACTAAGAGAATTAGAACCAAATGTGGATGATAAAGCTATTGCTGCTCTTCATTGTGCTTCAGCAGGAATCGTTTCTCCTTGGGAGTTTGCAGAAGCTCTTATAGATAATGCTGTTGAAAACGACGTAGATCTTTTCCTAAATACAACAGTTAAAAATATCGTAAAAAAGGATGAAGTTTTCGATGTTCACACTGATAGTGGAATATTCCACACTAAATATATTTTCAACTGTGCTGGTGTTCATGCAGATTTAATTCACAACATGATTGCTCCTGAATCATTTAAAATTCTACCAAGAAAAGGGGAATATTTTGTTCTTGATAAAAATCAAGGAAAAAGAGTTAATCAAACAGTTTTCCAATGTCCTTCAAAATTAGGAAAAGGTATTTTAGTTACTCCAACTGTTCACGGAAATCTTTTAGTTGGCCCTGATGCTCAAGATATAGATAATAGATATGATGTTTCAACTGCAACTGACAGACTTGAATATATTAAGTTCAAAGGTAGTCACTCTATTAAAGATATCAACTTTAGAGAAAATATAAGAACTTTTGCTGGAATAAGAGCTGAATCTGATAGAGGTGATTTTATAGTTGAAGAGTCTTCTGTAAAAGGTTTCTTTGATATCGCTGGTATAAAATCTCCAGGGCTTTCTGCTGCTCCTGCTATAACTCTAGCAGCGATAGAGCTATTAAAAAATTCAGGTGCTACTCTTTCACCAAAAGATAATTTTATAGCTCCAAGAAAACATACTCTTTTCATGCATCTTTCTGCAGAGGAAAAAGCTAAAAAAATAGCTGAGGATGATAGATTCGGAAGAATGATTTGCAGATGTGAAATGATTACAGAGGGTGAGATAGTTGAAGCTATACATAGACCAGTTAAAGCCACTACTATGGATGCTGTAAAAAGAAGATGTAGACCTGGATCTGGTAGATGTCAAGGCGGATTCTGTGGTCCTAGAGTCCAAGAGATTATAGCTAGAGAATTAAATAAAGATATTAAAGATGTTATCTTAGATAAAGCTAATTCATACATTCTAACAGAGGAGTTGAAGAAATAATGAGATATGATGTTGTTGTTATAGGTGGAGGTCCCGCTGGTCTTGCAGCTGCTAAGTCAGCTTATGAAAATGGCGCTAAAAATATTGTAATTCTAGAAAGAGATAAAGAGTTAGGTGGTATTTTACAACAATGTATTCATAATGGATTTGGTCTTCATAGATTCAAAGAGGAGTTAACTGGTCCTGAATACGCTCAAAAATATATTGAATTTGTTAAACAATACCCGATTGAAATAAAATTAGAAACTATGGTATTAAATATATCTAAAGAGAGAGTTATCTCTATGATTAACCCTATCGACGGTTACCAAGAGATTGAAGCTAGCTCTGTTATCCTAGCTATGGGATGTAGAGAGAGAACTAGAGGTGCAATAGCCATCCCTGGAGAAAGACCTTCCGGAATATTTACAGCTGGAGCTGCTCAAAGATACATAAATATGGAAGGATATATGGTTGGAAAAAAAGCAGTCATCCTTGGAAGTGGAGATATTGGACTTATTATGGCAAGACGTCTAACTTTAGAAGGAGCTAAAGTTGAGGCTGTTGTTGAACTTATGCCATTTTCTGGTGGACTAAACAGAAACATTGTTCAATGTCTTGATGATTTTGATATCCCTTTACTCCTATCTCATACAGTTATCGATGTTAAAGGAAAGGATAGATTAGAAAAAGTTGTTGTTGCTAAAGTAGATGAAAATAAAAAACCAATTCCTGGAACAGAGATTCATTACGACTGCGACACTTTACTTCTTTCTGTTGGATTGATTCCAGAAAACGACCTTTCAAAAGAAGCTGGAGTTATTCTAGACAATAGAACTAGCGGTCCTATTGTTAGTAACTCAATGGAAACAAGTATTCCTGGTGTATTTGCCTGTGGAAATGTTGTTCATGTTCATGATTTAGTTGACTTTGTAAGTGAAGAGGGTGAAAGAGCTGGAAAGTTCGCTGCATGTTACATTGCAGAAGAGAATTGTAAGATAGAGAATGTTTCAAATCTTAAAAATGGAGATGGAATTGTTTATACTGTTCCACAAGTTATTAATTTAGATAATCTACAAAACAAACTTGAAATTTTTATGAGAGTTAATAATGTCTATAAAAATAAAAAAATTGTGATTCGAGAGGGTGACAATGTAATTGCAAGTTTTAAAAGAGCTCATCTAGCTCCTGGAGAGATGGAAAAAGTTCTGTTACCAGAAGTTTTATTGAAGAGAATTTCTAAAGATATTATTATAGAGCTACAGGAGGCTTAAGATGAAAGAGATGATTTGTATTTTATGTCCTATGGGATGTCATTTAAATATAGATGTTGAAAATAACTACAAAGTTACTGGTAACTCTTGTCCTAAAGGAGAGGTTTATGGAAAAGAGGAGTTAATAGCTCCCAAAAGAGTTGTAACATCTATTGTCAGAGTTTATGGTGGAATCCACCATATGGTTCCTGTAAAAACGGATAAACCTATACCTAAAGAGTTGGTTTTTGATTGTATGGAACTCTTAAAAGATATAAAAATAGAGTCTCCTAAAAAGGTTGGAACTGTTGTTTTAGAAAATATCTTAGGAACTGGATCAAATATTGTTTTAACTAGAGATATATAGATTTTATTTTCCTACCTTTTTTGTTATAATAACTTTGGAGGTAGGAAATGATTATTAATGAAAACGAAGTTATAAATAACTTATTAAATAAAAATTTAAAGATTATTCAAAGACCTGATTTTTTTAATTTTTCTTTGGATTCTCTACTGATATCAAACTTCATCTCTTTAACTAGAGGAACTAAGAAAATTTTGGATTTAGGAACTGGAAATGGAGCTATACCTCTATTTCTTTCACAAAGAACAGATGCTAAAATTACTGGAATTGAAATACAAGACGTTTCAGCTGATTTAGCTTTAAGAAATGTTGAGCTAAACAATTTGAGCGAACAAATTTCTATTATCCATGACAATATGAAAAATTGGAACAGATATTTACAGCATGGTTCTCAAGATGTTGTAGTTACAAATCCACCTTTTTTCAAATTTCATGGCAATGAAAACCAGTTGAATGATCTTGATCAACTCACTCTTGCTAGACATGAGATTACTATAGATTTAGATGGATTGATTGAAGTTGCATCAAAACTTTTAAAAGATAAGGGCTATTTTGCTATGGTTCATAGACCTGACCGTTTTTTAGAGATTATTGATACAATGAGAAAATATGGAATTGCACCTAAAAGAGTTCAATTCTGTCATTCAAAAATTGATAAACCAGCTAAAATACTTCTAATTGAAGGAATTAGAAATGGAAAAGATGCTCTTAACATTTTACCTCCATTCATCTCTCATGATAATGATGGTAAATACTCCCAAGATGTTCTTTGCCTATTTGAAGACTTTAAAAAATAAAAAGACTAGGTAAACTAGTCTTTTTTATTTCACTCTATTTTTCAAATACTCTATTAACTCTTTTTTCAATTTTACAGATTCTCTTGGATTTCCTTTTGCTGAAACTGCAATTTGATACTCATTTGTATCTATATGTGCTGTAAATCTAGCTGACATATAAACCTTTGATGTTATATTATTTACTAAAATATTATTATCTTCACAAAGGTCTACTATCATCTCATTTAGATTTTCATCATCTGTTGCTGCTACAACTAAAAACTTATCTTTTATATCTTCAACTTTAAAAACTCTTTTTTCTGCTTCAATATCCAGTTCAACAATTTCAGGCAGGATATAAGGAGCTACAACAATAACTCTCGCACCATACTCTACCAAACTTTTAACCTTTCTTAAAGCTATATTTCCTCCACCTACAACTAAACACTCTTTATTTGTTAAATCTATAAATAAAGGAAAAAAAGACTTTCTACTTTCCATTAAGTTCACCAATTTTTTTAAATGCTAACTCTATAACTTCTAAAGTTTTATCCAAATCCTCTTTAGAGTGTTCTATTGAAACAAAGTGGGCTTCATATTTTGAAGGTGGTGCTATAACTCCATTATCTAATAAAGTATTGAAATATACTGAATAATGCTCTGTATTAGAATCGATAACATGATTTAAAGCTGTCACTTCTTCTAAATTTGTAAAGAAAATCGTAAATAGAGAACCTAATCTGTTTATCTTAATAGGCACCTCATATTTCTCTCCTAACTCTTCAATTTTATCAGTTATATAAACTACTTTTTCTTCCAATTCCTTATAAAGAATCTCTTTATTTTTCATTAAATAGCTTACCATTTCAAATCCGGCTCTTACAGCTACCGGATTTCCTGATAAGGTTCCTGCATGATAAACTCTTCCTACAGGGGCAATCATATCCATAATCTCTTTTTTTCCACCAAAAGCACCTACAGGATATCCCCCTCCTATTATCTTTCCTAATGTTGTTATATCTGGAGTTATTCCATAGTACTCTTGTGCTCCACCAAGAGCTACTCTAAACCCTGATATTACTTCATCAAATATAAGAAGTGTTCCTGTCTCTGTACAAATATCTCTCATAGCTGTTAAAAACTCTTTCGAGCTATCTATCAATCCCATATTAGCTGGAACTGGCTCCATTATTAAAGCTGCAACCTCTTCACTTTCTAAAATTGCTCTTACTCCTTCAACATCACCAAACTTAGCAACTAAAGTATCTTTTAAAACACCCTCTGTTATTCCATTACTATCTTGGTATCCATCTGTTAAAAGTCCTGAACCCGAGCTCACTAAAAGTGAATCTGAATGCCCATGGTAACATCCTTCAAACTTCAGTATTTTATTTCTATTTGTGAAAGCTCTTGCGACTCTAACTGCAGCCATTGTAGCTTCTGTTCCCGAAGTAGTAAATCTGATCATATCCATAGATGGGTAACACTTACAAACTAACTCTGCTAACTCTACTTCCATCTTTGTTGGTAATCCAAACGAACTTCCAAGCTCAATAGCTTCTCTAACACCATTTAAAACTATCTCATTATTGTGTCCTAAAATTAACGGCCCCCATGAACAAATATAATCTATATATTCATTTCCATCCTCATCATATACTTTAGATCCTTTTCCTCTATTTACAAAAATAGGGTATGTTTTATCTACTGATTTAAAAGCTCTAACCGGACTATTCACTCCACCTGGAATAATCTTTACAGCTCTTTCATATATCTTTTCTGAATTACTGTATCTCATATTAAACTCCTCTTTTTAACCATTTTGCCACATCTTTAGCATGATATGTTATTATTATATCTGCTCCTGCTCTTCTCATAGCATACATATTTTCCATTACAACTTTCTCTTCATCTATCCAACCATTCTCTGCTGCAGCTTTAACCATCGAATATTCTCCACTCACATTATAAATAGCTACTGGATTATTTATTGCGTCTGCCACCCCTTTAACTACATCTAAATATGGCATCCCTGGTTTTACCATTATTATATCTGCACCTTCATCTAAATCATTTTGAACCTCAATCATATAGTCTTTAGAATTTCTGAAATCCATTTGATAACTTTTTCTATCTCCAAAAGATGGTGCTGAATCTGCAGCTTCTCTGAAAGGTCCATAATACGCTGAGGCGTATTTAACACTATAAGACATGATTGGTAAATTTATAAATCCATTTTCATCTAAAATTTCTCTTATTGCACCAATTCTTCCGTCCATCATATCTGAAGGAGCAACTATATCTGCTCCAGCCTTAGCATGTGATAGTGCCACTTTTTGAAGAAGTTTTAACGTTTCATCATTTAAAAGTTCTTCTCCTCTTAAAATTCCACAGTGCCCATGAGAAGTATACTCACAAAGACAAACATCTGTCACTATCAAAAATTCTGGATACTTAGATTTAATGAATCTTATAGCTTCTTGAACAACTCCTGTTTCATTGTATCCTTCACTACCAACTAAATCTTTTTTCTTCGGTATTCCGAAAAGAAGCAGTGATTTTATTCCTAACTCTTTTAGCTCTTTTAACTCCTCTTCTAATCTATCTATAGATATTCTAAACTGTCCTTTCATAGATGAAATTTCAACTTTTATATTCTCTCCCTCCTCTATAAACAAAGGATAGATTAGATTATCCAAAGAAAAATCTATATTTTTAACTAAATCTCTCATAGTTTGAGAAACTCTCAATCTTCTGGTTCTATTAAACATACTACTTTTCATCTCCTATTATAGATATAACACCATCTACATCAAAAACTTTTGCTTCTAAAGATACTTTATAACCTAACTCTAACATAGTCTTTGTTGTTACAGGACCTATCGATACAAGTTTTTTGCTATCTAAAAGCGATAAATCTCCCTCTATACTTTCATGGAAAGCCTCAACCGTCGATGAACTTAAAAATGTAATATACTCCACTTCATTTAGCATAGACTCCACTTTATCTTTTGAATGAATATTTTTTCCAGTTTTATAAACTACTAACTTATGAAACTCTCTATTGTAGTCTTCACTCCATTTCTCACACTTTGCTGGAGAGATATCTGAAGTTACAAATAAAACTTTATCTCCATCCTTCGTAAAATTAACAACCTCTTTTGCTAACTCTGTACCCATATATTTTTCTGGTATAAAATCAGGTATTATTTTATACTCCCTTAATAGTTCATCTGTCTTAGCTCCAACCACACCAATTTTCAAATGCCCTAATGATCTAATATCTTTTACCTTTTCCATAAAGTATTTAACTCCATTTGGTGAGTTAAACAAAATTGCACTATACTCTTTCAACTCTCTTTCATCAAAAGATTCTGCACTCTCAATATTTATAAAAGGTAACTCTCTTACTGTAGCTCCCTTAACTCTTAATTTCTCAGAAAACTCTGTAGCTTGTTTTTCATCTCTTGTCACTAAAACTTTCTTTCCTGAAAGTGATTGATTTTCAAACCACTTAAATGTTTCTCTCATATTAACAACATCACCAATTATAGTTATTGCAGGCGGAACAATTTTTTCCTCTTTTGCTTTTTCTACTATATCTTTTAAAGTTCCAACTGTAACTCTTTGGTTCTCACTCGTTCCTTTTTCTATAACTGCCACTGGTGTATCTGGATTTTTACCATTACTTATTAAATCTCCTGTGATTAAATCTAAATTTTTAATTCCCATTAAAAATACAAGAGTTCCATCTAATTTTGCTATTGTCGAAAAGTCATGCCACTCGCCATTTTCCATTGTATGACCTGTGAATACATGGAATGACCTTGCTAGCCCTCTATGAGTCACAGGGATCCCTGCATATTCAGGTACAGCTATTGATGAACTTATTCCTGGAACAATTTCAAATGGAATAGAGTGTTTTACTATCTCCTCTATCTCCTCTCCACCTCTACCAAATACAAAAGGATCTCCACCTTTAACTCTCGCTACCACTTTACCCTCTAAAGCTTTTGAAGCCAAAGTCTTATTTATTTCATCTTGGATTACTCCACCTTCCGTATTTCCTTTTCCTAAATAGATCATCTCTGCTGATGGCTTAGCTAATTTTAAAACCTTTGGATCTATCAATCTATCATAAACTACACAATCTGCTTCCTCTATACATCTTTTTCCTTTTAGTGTCAATAAATCTATATTTCCGCAGCCTGCACCTATTATGTATACTTTCCCCATTTTTTTATTAACCATTTATTTTCTCCCTTATTTTCGCAGCTAATTTATGAGCAATCTCTTTACCTAAAACTCTCTCCTCTAAAACTTCAGCTTTATACATTATATCCTCATGGCAGTAAACACCTTTTAAAGATATTTTATCTCCAACTCTTTCTCCCGAACACCCCATTGGAGTATGGCACCCTCCATCGAAAATCTTTGAGAACTCTCTTTCTATATCTACAATCTCCTCTATTTCAGGATTATGAATACTCTTTAAAATAGTTCTTATATATTCATCATTTTCTCTACACTGAATGTGTAAAGCTCCTTGAGCTGGTGCCGGCATCATTAGTTCACAATCTAACTGTTCAGTTATTCTATCTTTTAGTCCAACTCTTTTAAGTCCTGCCGCTGCTAAAAGGATAGCATCATATTGTCCCTCATCAAGTTTTTTTAATCTTGTGTGGATATTTCCTCTCAATTGCTTTATCTCTAAATCTGGTCTTAGAGTTTTCAATCCCATAGTTCTTCTTAAAGAACTTGTACCTACTATCGCTCCAATTGGTAACTCCAATAATTTTTTTCCAGTTCTAGATACAATTACATCCCTATTATCTTCTCTGTCTGGTGTAGCTCCACATATTAATCCTGATGGTGATATTATCGGCATATCCTTCATTGAATGTACAGCTATATCTACTGTCCCATCTAACAATTCATGCTCGATCTCTTTTGTAAAGAAACTTTTAAGTGATTTATCACTGTTGTTCCAGTTACTTACTAAATCCTTATCCCCACTCGTCACAATTACCTTTATCTCAAACTTTAGCTCTGGATAATTATTTTGTAATCTTCCTTTTATCATTTCACTTTGAGCTAACGCCAATATACTTCCTCTACTTCCAATTACGATTTTTTCTTTCATTATGCAATCCCTTCTTTGTATTCAAACCATTTTTTTAAGTTTATCATCTGTTCACTAAGCATATATTCATATTTAGTTAATAAATTCTCTCTATTTTCTAAATTTTCATAATAAACTCCCCAAACATCATCTATATTGTATAAATTTATATTTCCTAAATCATTTAATTCCTCTTCAATATCCCTTGGAACAGCTAAATCTAAAAATATATACTCTTTATCCTCATTTAAAAGTGGAAGTATTTCCTCTTTCTTTATAATGGCATGAGGTGCTGATGTTGCAGATATTATTATATCACTTTTTGCTACCTCTTCTAATTTATTTTCAAAACTAATAACATCCGCATTGTATATATTACTCACTTCTAAAGCTTTATGATAACTTCTATTTGTAATTGTTAGACTACTATACTCCTCTTTTGTTATAAGTTCCATTATATCTCTTGCTAAATCTCCGACTCCTAATATCAAAATCTTTTTATCTTTTAAGTCGGTAACTTTATTTTTTATAAACTTCAATGATATCGCTTCTAAAGATAGTGCATTATGGCATATCTTACTTTTATTTCTAAATTTCTTTCCAAGTTCAATAGCTTTATTAAAAATCACATTTATATTCGAACTCGAGATTTTATTTTCCATACTTGTAAGTTGAGCTTTCTTTATCTGAGCTAGAATTTGGTCCTCACCTTTTATCACAGATTCAAATCCGCAGGTAACTCTAAACAGATAATTTACAGCTTCATGCCCCTGTTTTATAAAGATATCTTCTAGACCAACATCTTTTCTAAACTTTTCTAATGAGTAGTTTTTATCTAAATGAAGATAATATTCTACTCTTAAGCAGGTAGACAGGTTTACATATCCCACAATCTTCCCATCCTTGAACAATCGTTCAACTAAAGATGTCGGATCATTTTGTATAAAGTTTTCTCTTTGGCATAAATCTAAACTTTGATGTGTTATACCAAAAACAATAAAATTTTTAAAATACATCTAGATTCCTTCTCTCCATGATTTATTAATTACATATATATTATAATACTTTTTTTAAATTATTTTAAGCCTATTTTCGAAAAAATCATATTATTTTTGAATGAAAAATATGTAAACCATCAATAAGTATTATAACAAGTATGCACGATACATAAATAATATAAATGAAAGAGAGTGATTTCTAATCACTCTCTTAAATGTTTGTATAAAATATTGTCAGCAGATTTTTTAAATTTATAGAGCTTTTTGCCATATTTTTTAATTCTAATAATTTTTCTAAATTTTTATTTCTATTTCCAACTAAAGATAAAGTGTAAGTTAAAACATCTCTTATTAACTCTCTGTCATTTGTACTTAATAAAATCTCATCTATAAAATATAGCTTATCTACTAAAGTTAGATACTCTTTTGTATTTATAAAATCTCTTATCGATTTATACATTTCAACTTTATAATAAAATTCATCTGTATCTATATAATTTTTTATATTACTTCCTATTTTTTCAAACGAACACCCTTCTTTCAAATCTATTGAAGTTGAATTTTTATAAAAATCAAGCTCTTTTGATTTTCCTAAAAAGAAATTATATTCATCTTCCTCTACTCCAATCTCTAAATAAGTTTCACGAATAAAATTTACTAGAATCGATCTCGATTTTATAGTTGGTAATATGTTTAAACCAGATGACATCAATATAAAGAAACTTCCTGAATTTGGTTCCTCTATAAGTTTTAATAAAGCATTCGCTGATTCTTTTCTTAACTTTTCAATATCTCTAATAAGATATATTCTTCTTTTTCCTTCGTATGAAGTCGTAGAATCTTTATATGCAAGCTCTCTTATTTTTTCGATTTTAATTCCTGTTATATCGTCTAAAACCTCTAAATCACCATGAGTTTCACTCTCTATTCTGATACAACTCTCACATACTCCACAAAAGTCATCTATATAATTACTGCAATTTAAGCTCTTTGCAAAAGCTTTTGCAAACTTTTTTAAAAGCTCTCTATCAGCACCATAAAATAGATACGTTCCTGCCTCTCTACCAAAATTAAGTTCTTTTTGAAGAAAATCGATAGCTTTTTTATTTGAGCTAAAATCTTTAAACATTATCTTTCGGCCTTCTCAATTTTTCTCAATACAGAGATTTGATCTAATGCCATTCCTGCACCTTTTACAACACTTTCTAATGGTGAATCTGCTAATCTTACATTCAATGATGTGTGTTTAGATATAAGCTCAGGGAAGTTTCTAATTAGAGAGCCTCCTCCTGCCATAACTATTCCTCTATCAATTATATCAGCAGCTAACTCTGGTGGAGTTTTCTCTAATACATCTTTTACACATGTTACAATCTCCATTAAAGAATCCATTATAGCTTCTCTAATCTCCTCTGAACCAACTGTAACTGACTTAGGAAGACCTGTTATTAAATCTCTTCCTTTTATTGTCATAGTTTCCTCTTCAGCTAAAGGAATAGCTGTTCCTATTTGCATTTTTATACTTTCAGCTGTTTTATCTCCAATTAATAAAGTATGAGTCTTCTTAATATATTTTATTATATCCATATCAAAATTATTTCCAGCTGTTCTAATTGTTTTACTTACAACTGTTCCACCTAATGAGATTACAGCCACGTCTGTAGATCCCCCTCCGATATCAACAATCATATTTCCTTCTGGTGCTGATATATCAATTCCAGAACCTAAAGCTGCTGCTCTTGCTTCTTCTATTAAGTAAGCCTTCTTAGCTCCTGCTGATAAAGTAGCTTCTAAAACCGCTCTTTTCTCTACTCCTGTAACATCAATCGGTACACAAATCATAACTTCTGGCATGAATAGAGAGTATTTTCCAAATACTTTTTTTATAAAATATTTTATCATTGCTTCTGTTATATCATAATCAGCAATAACTCCTTCGCTTAAAGGTTTTACTGCAACTATTGAGTCTGGTGTTTTTCCTAGCATATCTTTAGCTTCATTTCCAACAGCTAGAACTTTTCTGCTTTCTCTTTCTACTGCAACAACAGATGGTTCATTTAATATTATTTTTCCATGTTTTTTACTATATACTAATGTATTTGCTGTTCCTAAATCTATTCCTATACTTCTGCTAAATCCAGGTAGTTTCAATTTGAATCCCACTTAATATCACTTCTCCTTAATCTAAGTTTTTTTCAACTATTTTTTTTATCTCTTCAAATTTTCCTTCGGCATACAAAGCACCAATTAGAGCTTCGAATGCTGTAGCCTCTTTATACTCCATGACAGTACATGACTTAGGGAATGTTTTTATATTACTATTTTTAGCTCTATTTACAAGTCCTAACTTCTCTTCATCTAAGTCATCAATTATATTTTTCAAATATTTGCTTTGAACTTGTGCATTTACGTGTTCTTTAACAAGTCTATTTAGATTTTTTATATTATAACCTTTATTTATAAAATATGTTCTTATAGAAAGTTCCCATACAGAGTCACCTAAATATGCTAAAACTAATCCATTTGCTTCACGCACATTTAAATTGACCATGTTGTTTTTTCCTTTCCGTCTTTTATTTTTATTCCCATCTCTAAAAGTCTATCTCTTACTTTATCTGAGAAAGTCCAATCTTTATTGTCTCTAGCTTCTCTTCTTAATTCTAATAAGAACTCTATCAATTCAGTTGTCATATTTCCTACTTGAACCTCTACTTTTAGTAAAACTCCAAACACATTTTCCATTACATCTCTTATATATTCAACTGTTGCTTCAATAGCTTCAAATCCAGCTTTTGATATTTTCTCCTCTTCAGCAGCTTTATTTAACTCTTTTACAAGTTCAAATATAGCTCCGATTCCACCCGCTGTATTGAAGTCCTCGTCCATACATTTTACAAATTTATCTTTTGATATTTCCAACATTTGAGCTAGTTCTGTTAAATCAGAACCACCATCAACTGGCTTAGATGTTAACTTCTCTTTTCCTCTAGTTACAGCATTCTCTATTCTCTCTAATCCTGCTTTGCTTTGAATTAATTCATTGTCAGAGAAATCAATCGGTTTTCTATAATGAGAACTCAGAATAAAGAATCTAACAACTCTTCCTTCGAATTGCTCTAAAACCTCTCTTAAAAGGAAGAAGTTTCCTAGAGATTTTGACATTTTTTCACCTTTTACATTTATGTAACCATTGTGTATCCAGTATCTAGCAAACTCTCCACCTGTTCCACATTTTGATTGAGCTATTTCGTTCTCATGGTGAGGGAATATAAGATCTTGTCCTCCTCCATGGATATCAAACGTTGGTCCTAAGTATTTGTTAGACATTGCTGAACACTCTATATGCCAACCTGGTCTACCTTTCCCCCAAGGCGAGTTCCAGAACGGTTCTCCCTCTTTTGCAGCTTTCCAAAGAGCAAAATCTAATGGAGCTTTCTTTATCTCAGATACATCTATTCTTGCACCACTTTGTAAGTCATCTATACTTTGTCCAGATAACTCTCCATACTCACTCTTATAGCTATTTACATCAAAGTATACATCTCCTTGAGATTCATATGCGTATCCTTTTTGGATTAAAGTTTTTATGATTTTTATCATATCACCGATATGCTCTGTAGCTTTTGGTCTAATCATTCCCTCTTCTTTTAAATTAACTTTTGCTGTATCCTCAAAATAAGCATCGATATATTTTTTAGCTACATCCTCAAGAGTTATTCCCTCTTCGTTAGCTCTTTTTATCATTTTATCATCAACATCAGTAAAGTTTTGAACGTACTTTACTTTATATCCTCTAAATTCAAAATATCTTCTAACCGTATCAAAGAATATTGCTGGTCTTGCATTTCCTATGTGAATATAGTTATAAACTGTAGGACCACAAACATACATCGATACCTCTCCCTCTTTTAGAGGTTTAAATATTTCTAGTTCGCCTTTAAGCGTGTTATATATTTTTATCATCTTTTTAGCCTCCTATTTAACTGCCTTTAATAGATTAAGAGTTGTTTCTTCATCTAAAGTTGTACTTATTTTTAATCTATTATCCTGTGCTAATCCTTTCAACTCAACTTTCCCTATCTCTTTATCTTTGATCTTAATATCTAGATAACTATAAATAAACTGCTTCGAAGAGATATTTACATCAATAAGATTTTCTTTTGGTAAACTCTCCAATCTCTTATCATCTTTAGGAACATTTATATTTACTTTTGAAGCAACACCATCTATAAAACTATTTCTGAAGAAATAGTTTAAGAAAAATAAAAATGATCTTAACTCTGCATCTCTTGAACTTCTTAAGTATAACTTATTTTTTTCAACAACTCTGTCACCTGATAAATTATCGTCTTCAATTCCATTAAAACTCTTTATAATATCATTTTTTCCACCAATATTAGCAGTTAATATTACTTCGTTTTTTAAATTTACATCTCCTGTTAAAACAAGTTCATCAAATCCTCCTAAAGGATTTTTTCCAAGATTTAAAATTAACATTCCTAAGTTATTGTTATTTTCTCTATCCAATATCTTTATTATATTTTGATTAAAATATCTTTCACTTTTTAATGCTTTCTCTATATCCTTTTCTCTTGTTGCAACTAAGAAATTTCCCTTTTCTATTTTTAAATAAAGTCTCTCTCCATTGAAATATTTCTTTTTATACTCCTCTTTTAATAGATACATATCATCTGCTTTATCAAAATATGTTTCTACTCTAAATTTCATCAAAGGATAAAGATATCCAAAGTCAACTATTCCAACAGCCGTTTTTTTATCAGATATAAAACTACTATCCGACAATATGTAAAGTCCTTTTATATATTTTAATCCCTCTTTCATACTATCGTCAACATTAAAATCAGCTTTATTTAAAAGTTCTATTAGATTTTCAAAATCTTTATGGTTTATATCCTCATTTACATAAGCTAAGTTTATTCTATCGCTTAAATAAACCCTTGGATTTTCTTTTGTAGCATAAAAAATTCCTGCTAAAATAGATAATCCACAAAAGATACTCAGTGTTACTTTTAAAGTTCTATTCATCGGTACTCCCTTTCAATAAATCTATCTACTTTTTTTAATTCTTTTTAATTCACTTAGTACTAAATCTATTTTTTCATTTTTACTCGATCCCGATGCAAATCTAACCTTTGCTACTTCTCTTTTATTTATTAAGATATTAGCTCCATCCTCATTAAAATACTCTAATCTTTTTATTGTATCACCCGATGGATTTATCGCTAAACTTCCTCCCCAGAAGTTAACTCCATCCTCTACTCCAACTCTATTTACCATTAAAGTGAAACACGCGTTACTTACAGATGTTGTTTTACAAATCGATTCCCAAAGATTTCCAATCTCTAGTCCTTTATTTGTAAATCTTGTTGGACTGTTTGCTATAACAAAAATGGTATGTGCTCCATCTTGACCTAAAATATACGAACTACTTTGATGGAATATATCTTCGCATATTAACATCCCTACTCTTCCAAACTTTGTATTAAAAGCTCTTATGCTATCTCCCTCTCTAAAATATCTTCCCTCATCAAAAAGACCATAAGTTGGTAGATAAACCTTTCTGTGTTTATGCTTTAGTTCTCCATCTTCTAAGTAAAATGCTGTGTTATAGTGATATAAATCTTCTCCTAATTCAACCGCTCCAAATATTATAGAGATTTTCTTAGATAGTTCTATTAGTATCTCAGGTATCTTCTCTATAGCTACATCATATACCATTTCTTCTAATAAATACCCTGTTAAAGATAGCTCTGGAAACACCACTAACTCTGTTCCTTTTTCTATCTCTCTTTCTATTACCTCTACCATTTTACTTAAATTTTTCTCTGTATTCCCCAACATTGGTTTTATTTGAGCCAAAAATACGTTCATCTATCTCTCCTTATCATTTAAAGAAATTTTAAATCCTCTACCGTTGTAATTTTTATATTATCGTAATCTCCTATAATAACTTTTATCTCTTTACCTAATCTTTCCACTAAAGATGAGTCATCCGTTCCTAAAAAGTTATCGTGTCTAGCTTTGTTATAAGCCTCCTTCAATACTTTACCTCTGAAAATTTGTGGTGTATGAACTGCTATATATTGCTCTCTTTTTGGAGTTTCTACAACAACTCCACTTAAATCTACTCTTTTAATAGTATCTTTTAATGGCACTCCCACAACAACTCCAGATAATTCTATATCCTTATCTAAAATCTCTAAACTTTCAGAGAAATATCTCTCTTTTAAAAATGGTCTAACTCCATCCTGTACAGCTATTATACTATTATCTTCACAATATTCCAACGCATTTTCTATAGAATATTGTCTTTCTTTTCCACCTGCTACCACTTTTCTAACTTTTGAAATTTTATATTCTTCACAAGCTTTACTCACAAATTCTATAGAGTCTTCTCCTGTTACAATTACTATATCTTCTATTAAATCACTTTTTTGAGCTACTTCTAAAGCAATAATAAAAAGTGGTTTTCCATCTATCTCTAAAAATTGCTTAGGATACCCTAAATTCATTCTCTTTCCTACTCCTGCTGCTGCAAGAATCAAAGTTATTTTAGAGTCACCACAGTACATCCTATTCCTCCTTCGTTATGTCCTCCAGCTCTGAAGTTTTTAACGTATCTAGATGTTTTTAAGAACTCCATAATTCCGTTTCTTAAAGCTCCTGTTCCTTTACCATGAATTACATATATCTCTGTATATCCATTCATTAATGCTCTATCCATATAAGTTTCTAGCTCATAAATTCCTTCGTCTACAAGTTTTCCTCTTAAATCAACCTCATTTTTTACCTTAGTTTTTGTATGTGCATTTATTGGTCTATACTCTTTTTTCTTTGGTTCAACAACAACTTTAACATCATCCATCGAAACCTCTAATTTTAAAATTCCCGCTTGAATATTAAGTGTTTCTTTATTTAAGTTAATCTTGTTAACTATAGCGTATTGATTTAAACTGTTCACAAATACTCTTTCTCCAACTTTATAATCAATTTTTCTTGCAACCTTTGGTTTTACCTCAACATTCTCACTCTTCTCTTCTTGTAAAGATGTTCTAAGCATATTAAGTTTCTTTTGAACCTCTTTCATATCCTCTTTCGTCTTATCTTCTTTTTGAATTTTATTAACTAGAGCTGCTGCTTTATTTTGCATATCTCTCATCATAGATTCTGCTTTTTCATAAGCCTCTTTTAGGATTTGATTCTTCTCTTTTTCTAAAACTCTTAATTTTTCTTCGTATTCCTCTTTATCTTTTTGAGCTTGAGCCTTTAGTGCGTCAACTTCAATCTGTTTAGCCTCTAACTCTAATGATTTATCCTTGATATTAGAAATCATTTTTTCTACTTTTTTATCCTCATCACTTATATAGCTCTTCGCCTTTTCTATAATAACTTCAGATACTCCAAGTCTTCTAGCTATTGTTAAAGCATTACTCTCTCCGGGTACTCCTATTAACAGTTTGTATGTTGGCGATAACGTCTCTACATTGAATTCCATCGATGCTGTTTCTATATCAATCTCGTTATAACCATAAGCTTTTACTTCACTATAGTGAGTTGTTATCATCGACTTACATTTTTTATCTTTTAGATAATCAATTACAGCCATTGCAAAAGCTGATCCTTCCATCGGATCAGTTCCAGAACCTAACTCATCTAATAAAACTAAAGACGCTTTTGTTACAGAGTTTAGTATATCTTGAATATTCTTCAAATGAGCCGAGAATGATGATAGTGATTGCTCAATACTTTGCTCATCACCTATATCAGCATAAACTCCTCCAAAGAAACCAATACTTGTTTTTTCATCAGCTGGAATTGGTATCCCTGCCAATGTCATAAGAGTTAATAATCCAGCTGTTTTTAAAGCAACTGTTTTTCCTCCTGTATTTGGTCCTGTTATTAAAAGAGTATTATACTCTCTTCCTATTTCAAATGTTAAAGGCACAACTATATTTTGATTTATAAACGGATGTCTAGCCTTCACTAAAGATACCATCTCTTTATTATTTACCTCTGGAATACTACACTTTTTTTCTACTCCATACTGAGATTTTGCGTTCAGTATATCTAAGTACATTATTGCAGCTCCAATCTCATTTATAACTGCAGTGTTTAATCTCACTTGATCTGTTAATCTTAAAAGAATTTTTCTAATCTCTTCTCTCTCTCTAACTTCTAACTCTCTCATTTTATTATTTAACGAGACAATCGATATAGGCTCTATAAAGACAGTTGACCCACTAGATGATCTATCATGTTCAATTCCTTTTATAAGCCCCTTAAAATCAGTTTTAACAGGTATTACGCTTCTTCCATCTCTTGTTGTTATAATCTTTTCTTGGATTGCTTTTGCAAAGTTTGGATTTGTAAATAAATCTTCAAACTTTCTCTTTATATTTGTTACCATATTCTTTTTTTGGAATCTTAACTCTCTCAATTCGATTGATGCATCATCCTTTATATTTCTCTCTGGATCAATCGCTTTATTTATAAGATCTTCAAAATTTTTCAAAGTCGGAATAGAAACAAATCTTGCTCTAAGATTTTTATATTTTTCTAAAGTTTCTAATCTTCCCTTGAATATTCTGAAAATTCTTAAATTTATATTTAATGACCACAAATCTTCTGGCTCTAAATACATTCCTACTAATTGAGATTTTCTTGTTATATTTCTAACATCTTTCATTCCTGCAGGATCAAAGCCACCATCAAACTTTAAAAAATCCATAAAATCATTAACGATATCCAACTCTTTTCTCAATGAATTTATATCTTTAAACGGTTCTAACTCTAAAATTTTCTCTTGATTTTCTTCAATTGTTACATATTGAGTCAGTTCTTCCCTCAATTTACTGAATTCTAATACTTTATAGCTATGAATATTCATTCTACATATCACCTTTTCTATATATATTTTACTCAAATATTATAGCATATTTAATACTTTTTATAAACTATTCCAAATAATTTAAAAAATACCTTGATATTTTCTTTCGATAATGGTATAATTATTTGCATGTTTATAACGAAAGAGAGGTGTAATAGAATGCAAAGATGTGAAATTACTGGAAAAGGAATAACTTTCGGAAATCAAATTTCTCACTCACACAGAGTAACTGGAAGAATTTGGAGACCAAACTTACAAACAACTAAGATCGTTATCAACGGTGTTACTGTTAAAGTTAAAGTTTGTACTAAAACTTTAAAATCTCTAAAGGCTGCTAACGAAGTTGAAGTTATGCAAATCCTTAAAGCAAATGCTAATACTCTAAGCGCTAGACTTAGAAAAATATTAAGCAAATAATGCTTATAAAAAAAGACAGCTTTAAACAACAAAGCCTGTCTTTTTTTTATTTTTTGGTTCAAATGTAACTACTCAGCTGGTAGATTACAAAAAATAAAAAATAGCTAAATAATAGGAGATTTC